>MGPH01000047.1:2838-18277 GCA_001797365.1 Deltaproteobacteria bacterium GWA2_45_12 | reverse complement strand
AATGAGTTCACGAAAAAATCAGAGTCTGGAAAAAATCATGAGTAAGAAAATGATTATTCCGACAGGCTCCTAGGAGAACCAATTAACCGTTCGTATCAAAAAGAAAATCTTACCTTTTAAGGGAATACCTCACCCCCAATTAGTTTATGCATCCGAGCCATTCTTTCTTTTTCATGTCATTCTTTTTCATTGTAGGAAGTCCTGTTTTCGTTTAGTCATTACTCCCTTAAAATTTAAGAAGGAAGGTTTTATGAGTGCCCACAAACGAGTGCCCATGACCCGCGAAGGGGTTGAATCTTTGCGTGAAGAGATCTCACGCTTAAAATCTGTGGAACGGCCCAGAATTGTTAAAGAATTAGAGGAAGCCCGTGCCCATGGGGATTTAAGTGAAAATGCGGAATATCATGCGGCCCGTGAAAAACTGGGCCATGTGGATGGGCGCATTCAAGACTTGGAAGGGCGCCTGGGCCTGGCTGAAGTTATTGATCCTGTTCAATTTCGTGGAGAGGTCAAGGTGATGTTTAGCGCCAAGGTGACCTTGCTTGACACAGAAACGGACATTGAAGAAACCTATCAAATTGTCGGCGATTTTGAGGCCAATATTCCTGCCAAAAAGATTTCTGTCTCATCGCCTATTGCCCGTGCTGTCATTGGAAAAAAAGTGGAAGACACGGTAAAAGTTAAAACCCCCAAGGGCGTTCGTGAACTTGAAATTGTGGCTGTAGAATACGAATGATTTGGGTCATTGTAAATTGCCCCCATTTCGATTAACTAAGGGTAAGCAAAAAAAAGGGCCCCTTCACTTTACAGTAAAAAGGCCCTTAAAAGGGGGTCAGTCAGCTCTTTCGAGCTTCATGATGATTATCGGATGTGTGTAAAATAAGTTGCTAAGTCTTTTTGGTGTCAAAACATTACAAAACATCGTATCAAACGCTTATGAAACATCGCATAAAATACATTCTTGGGTTGGTGATCATTTTGGGGGTGTTTATCTATCTTATGTCGGGTACTTTTTCGGACTCACTTCAGTATTATCTGACGGTGCACGAACTGATTGATAAAAAAGATGACTATAGAGGGAAACAGCTGAAAGTGGCAGGTATTGCGGGGGAGATTTCCATTTCTTCCACCAAACAGGGGACCCTTTATTCATTTGAAGTCATTGAAGAAGGGGACAAGCTGCAGGTTGAGTACGAAGGATTTGTTCCTGACACTTTTAAGACAGGGGCCCAGGTTGTTGTTACAGGAATCCTAAAAGACAATGGTGTGTTGGAAGCTTCTGAAATTTTAGCTAAATGCGCCTCGAAGTATGAGGCCAAAGTAAAGGAATAAAGAGTGTAAAAGTGTTTCCTGCCGTCGTCAAGCGCGGCGCGAACTGCCTTACAAATAAATACTTATGATCCCAATTTCTTTTCTTGGCAGCCACATACTGGCTCTCGTTTTTCCTTTAGCCTTGTATTCATTCTTAACTTCCTTTGTAGCCGAAAAAAAATCGGACCAAGGGATGCTTTATTCGGCAGGGAAAGCCACTTTCTTCGTTTTTTTTCTTCTTACCTTTGCCGTTCTTCTTCTCATCGGGGCTTTTATCACCAATGAATTCGGGCTTATTTATGTAGCGGGTTATTCCAGTCGCTCTCTTCCCTTGTTTTTTAAGGTAACGGGTTTGTGGGCGGGACTTGATGGTTCCATTCTTTTCTGGACATGGCTTGTCTCGCTTTATTCCGTCATTGTGTGGAGTACCCAGAAAAACAGGAATCCGGATTGGCTCCCCACGCTCAATGGGGTGATGAGTTTTATCATTCTCTTTTTTGTCTCCATCATGGTTTTTGCCAATAATCCCTTTGCACCGTCTTTGCATACCCCTCCGGATGGCAAGGGGTTAAATCCTCTTCTTCAAAACATCGCCATGGTGTTTCATCCACCGTCACTTTATCTTGGGTTTACAGGTTTTTCTGTCCCGTTTTCTTTTGCCTTAGCTGCTCTTCGTACACGCAGGCTTGATTCTGCCTGGATTGATGCCACACGTCGTTGGGTCATTGTGGCGTGGTTCTTTTTGACTTTGGGGCTCATTTTGGGCGGCGCATGGGCCTATGTTGAGCTGGGCTGGGGTGGTTTTTGGGCCTGGGATCCCGTTGAAAATGCGGCGCTCATGCCCTGGCTATTAGCGACAGCCTATCTTCACTCCGTCATTATCCAGAAAAAAAGAGGCATGCTCATGACCTGGAATGTCACGCTTATTTGTTTGACGTTCCTTCTCACCATTTTTGGAACCTACCTTACGCGCAGTGGCATTGTGCAATCCGTGCATGCTTTTTCGGAAGGGAATTTGGGCCCGTTCTTTTTGGGGTTCATGCAGCTTATTATTGTTGTTTCCGCCTATTTTATCATCACGCGGTTAAATGATTTAAAAAGCCGAAATCGGCTTGTTTCCCAGTTTTCAAAAGAAAATGCTTTCATTCTAAATAATATCCTTTTTGTTTTTGCCACGTTTACCGTGATTTGGGGAACCTTGTTTCCAACTGTTTCTGAGTGGTTGACGGGTCATCGAACAACGGTGGGGATCCCTTTTTTCAATAAAATAATGGCGCCCATAGGTCTTCTTCTGCTGGCCCTTATGGGCATTGGGCCGATGATTTCATGGAAAAAATCATCCTGGATCAATTTCAAACGAAACCTTCTTCTCCCTTTGGTCCTTGGATTTTTTGGATGTATTGCTTTTTGGATTTTAGGAATACGCCAATGGTATGCCTTGGGAAGTTTTGCCCTTGTCCTGTTTGTTTTAACGACGGTTTATTTGGAGTTTTATCGGGGCATTCATGCTCTTCGTCTTCAAAATAAAACGGACGCATGGACGGCTTTCAAACAATTATTTGTTACTTCCAATCGACGGTATGGGGGGTATGTGGTGCATTTGGGAGTCCTTCTTATTTTTATTGGGATTGCCGGATGTGTTTTTAAGCAGGAAGTCGATTTTGCCTTGAAACCGGGCGAAGTTTACAATTTTGCCGGTCATAGTTTTCGTTATGTTGAGCCCCTCATCAACGAAGATGAACATAGAACCAGTGTTGCTGTACGTATTGAGATTTTAAAAGGGGAAAAAATCCTTGCCACCTTAATCCCGGCCCGCAATTTTTATAAACAAAGTGAGCAGCCTTCCACGGAAGCAAGTATCTATCACACACTGCTTCAAGACATTTATGTCATTGTTGGCAACATGGACACAACCACATCACGGGCTGATTTAAGGGTCACATTCAATCCTCTCATTAGTTATGTGTGGGTAGGGGGCTTTGTCATTTTACTTGGAGTTGTACTTTTGTTAATGCCCTCACAAAAAGGGGGATTAAAATCAACATCAACTCTTGCAAGCATTCTTTTCATGCTTTTTTTGTGGGGATACCCCCTTTCTCCTGTTTATGCCCAGGGCATGCATGTGGAAACAGGTGAAGACCCCTTTATTTTCTTGGATAAAGACTCCCCTCGTTATCACCAGATAAAAGAAATTTCTGGAAAAATTATTTGTCAATGCGGAGGGTGTGTCCGTATGGATTTGGCCAGCTGTACCTGTTCCTTTGCCAAAGGGGAACATAACAAAATCATGTCCATGCTCGATCAAGGCATGAATGAAGAGGGAATCCTTGATGCATTTGTCAAAAAATACGGGATGCCTGTACTTACAGAACCCCCAAACAGGGGAGCTTTTCGTTTGGGTGCGGCGCTCCCTTTGGTGATGCTGCCCATTGTGTTTATCTTGGGCATTATTTTAATTGCCAAAAAACGTCGTAAACAGGATGAGGTTTTGGTAAGTGGTGAATCTGTTCCGGCAAATTATTTAAAAAAATTCAGCCAAGAGGTTACAAAAAACCATGAGTCTTGAGCTATTCATCCTAATTTTTCTTTTTGCTTTGGCCGTGTGGGTTATTGGAAGCCCCCTTTATCAAAGGGGAACCATGGCTTCCATGAAGGATTCTTATAATCTTCGGGATTTGTCGCTGCGCAAACAAGAAGTCATCGACAGCATCAAAGACCTTGAATTAGATTACAAGATGTCCAAGGTAAGTGAGGGCGATTTTAAAACTTTATATGATGAATCCCTGAAAGAAGGGGCTTCATTACTTGCTCAAATGGATGTCCCTTTAAAGACAAAGCCAAAAGCAAAATCGGATCAAGATCACCCCAAGTCATCTTCCGTAAAACAACAACCCAAATTTTGTTCGCAATGTGGGGTGGAGCTTGTAGCCAATGCCCACTATTGCATCCAATGTGGAGTAAAAATATCATGAAGAAAATAGTCATCGCCCTTTGTTTTGTTTCCCTTTTATCCTTGAAAGTTCAAGCCCAACAACCCCCTCCTCATATGGATAGCGTCATGCCCGGCGTTGAAAAAGGGATTTTGGATGGAGTCTTGGTTGTGTCTGACGAAGGAAAAAAAGAAAAACCCCTCCCTGGCCAAGCTGTGGTGCTCATGGTGTTTCAAAATGGAGAAAGAATTCTCATGCTTAATAAGGAAACGGATGCCGCCGGAAAATTTCAGTTCAAGAATATTTTCAAGGATGAGCAATTTGAATACGCCCTGGGAACCATGGTGGAAGAACAACCCTATCTCATGTCGGGCATCCGCATGAACAAATCCCAGGAATCACTTCAAGTTCGTTTTGTAGTGGGGAAGGGCTCTCCCTATAAAATAGATCGGGCGGCTAGTGAACATGAACATGAAGAAGCTAGCCCCGGGAGCATGCAAGGCATGAATGCCGCAAGCAATACCCGCACTCCCTTAACAGCTCAATCCTTCTGGGCCAAATCCTACCAAAAAATGGCCATCATTTTAGCAGGGATTGTTTCGCTAATCGTACTTGCATTCATCTTACGGAAGGGTTTTTCTGCTTGATTGAATTGAGTCAAGTCAGCTTTGCCTATCACACCAAACCCATTCTAAAGGGTCTCTCCTTAAATATTTCTGAAAAATCTCATGTGTGGATTCAAGGGTCTAATGGTTCAGGGAAAACAACACTTCTCAAATTAATTTCAGGCCTTCTAAAACCTACTGAAGGGAGTATTACAAAAAAAGGGGTTTCTAATCTTTTTTTGCCTGAGGCCGGGTTTTATGGGGAGCTCACCGTAAGGGAGAATTTGCTTTTCTATGCACGCTTGTATCAAACCCCTTTAAATAGGATAAAAACCCTAAGCCAGTATTTTCAATTGGACAGATTTTTTGATGAATCTTTTGCTTATTTGTCCCGAGGGCAAAAAACACGTGCTTTATTAGCCTGTGTTTTTTTGGCCGATGTGCCCATCTATCTTTTAGACGAACCTTTTTCAGCTTTAGATACTCAAACGAGAAAAGCCTTGGTGTCTTTCATCCAAAATTTAAAGGATAAAACACTCCTTCTTACAAGCCATGAAGACTATGGTTTGGAGGGTATTGGATTTAAATCGCTGACCTTGGACAATGGCCGGTTCAAATTTTAAATGGGTCTTCGTGGAACTGAGTGGGTAAAATCGAGTTTTTTCTCGTATCATCCCCCTTTAAAAAAGGGGGGTAGGGGGGATTTGAGCCCGTTCCAGTTTCCGTACCCAATTCAAACTACGCTTATGTGAAGAAAAGTGTGAAAAAGATTGCCGGGGAACAAATACGGGAACGGGAATAAAGCGGGCCCAAATCCCCCTTGGTCCCCCTTTTTTAAAGGGGGATCACTCGGGAAATGAGTGATTAAAAAACTAAATTTTACCCACTCAGAAACGCAAAGCCCCTTTTAAACTATGAACCTGTTTTGGCATTTTTTACAAAACGAAATACGATTAGCCCGTCGCTCCAGGGGAGTGGGGCTTGCCTTGGCCTTTTTTTGTCTCGTGTTAAGCCTGTTGTTTTATTTTGGCTTGAACGATCTGCTCTCAAATCGCCTTCGGCTTATCCTGCCCCTGGTTTGGCTTTCTTCCATTTTTGGGGGAATCTTAAGAATGCTTCGTACTTACGAAAGTGAAGAACGGGGGCATGTCTGGGACATGTTGCGTTTGTGCCCCCATATTTCAACACCATTTTTTTTAAGCAAATGGGTTCTCAATCTTTTTTACATTCTCTTGCTTCAATGGCTGACCCTGGTTTTTTTGGTCATGTTTTTCAACCTTCATTTGTCATGGGGTTTTATTTTGCCCATCATGAAAATTGCTTTTTTTGGAGCTCTTGGTTTTGTTTCTTTAGGAAGTTTGGTTTCGGCCCTCACCGTTGAACATAACCGTCGCGATTTATT
This sequence comes from Deltaproteobacteria bacterium GWA2_45_12, assembly GCA_001797365.1. Lineage (NCBI taxonomy): Bacteria > Deltaproteobacteria > Deltaproteobacteria bacterium GWA2_45_12. Next base: position 12,029 of record MGPH01000047.1, on the reverse strand, counting down.
ATTCCCCCTGGTTTTGTATCCCTTATTGATTCCCTTGATTATCGGTGTTATTCAAACACCACTTTTTGCGGGAGCGGTCTTTGTGGGAACCCACGAAATCTGGTTTCGACTGGTTGTCGGCTATAGCATCATTTTATTTGTGGCTTCCGTTTTGTTATTCGATCTTTTTTTTGAAGGGTAGCTATGAAACTTTCCAAAAATCTATTTACCATAACGTGGATTTTTTTGACGGCGCTGATGATGGCCGATTTGTACCTCATTTTTTTTGTTGCTCCTGAGGAAAAAATGCAGGGGATCGTTCAAAAGATTTTTTATTTCCATGTTTCATCGGCCTTTTCCATGTATTTTGGTTTTGGTTTGGCAGGGCTTGGGGCCTTCCTCTATCTTTTTAAAAGAAAAAAATGGATGGATCATCTTTCGATAGCCGGGGGTAGTGTAGGGCTTGTTTTTTGCTCCATGGTTTTAGTAAGCGGCCCTTTGTGGGCCAGACCCATCTGGGGCACCTATTGGACTTGGGACCCAAGACTGACCACAACCCTCATTTTGTGGCTCATGTTTGTGGCTGTTTCTTTTTTGAGGGAATTTTATGGTTCCAACCCCCGTGGGAGTTTTTTTGCTTCCATTTTAACCTTGGTGGCGATGTTGGACATGCCCCTGGTTTTTTTGGCGATTAAATTGTGGAGAGGAATTCATCCCCAAGTGTTGGGAGAAGAAGAAAGCATGCCCACTTCCATGCTTGTGACATTTATCGTTTCAAACATTACATTTATCGCCTTATTTGTGCAGTTGGTTTGGCTTAAGCTAAAAGCCTTGAAGCTAGAAGATTCCATCCTTCAAAAAGGGGAAACTTATGAACAATGAAATTTATTTGTATGCGGCCTACATCGCCTTTTGGCTCCTTCCCTTGTGGTTCATTCTTAAAACCTACCGAAAGGTTGTTGCCCTTGAGAACAAATTAAATAAAATTGGATAGGATATTGCCTGTAAGGGCGTATGGCCATACGTCCTACCTTAAGAGGATATACACCCCAAAAACAGCCAAACTTACGGTTGCGAATTGATGCAGGGAAAAAGGCAGGAAATTCATTTTGGCTGCCAAGCCGGTAAGGATGGCGACACTGATCAATAAGGTCAGCTCTGTTTTGCTTTTTTGACCCCACCGATTCGCTTCTTTGGATTTTTTCAAAAATAGATATAATAATATCAATGCCGAAATAGAGGCCCATAAAGGATGGCTTATGGAAAAGGGAAGGGCCCCGTAACGATGCTCATACAAGCCGGAAGCCAGTGTAAAGATAAGCCATAGGATAAAAAGGAGTTTGTAAACCATGAGCGAATTGATGACCCAGCTTGATGAAACAATCAAGAACATTCAAAACAATGTTCATTTTAAAACCATACGCCGGGGAATCATTTTTCTTTTTGGCTGCCTGATTTTACTTACGGGCATGGTGATGATTTTTTTGCCAGGGCCTTCTATTCTGGTTATTCCCCTGGGGCTTACCATTTTGGCCAGTGAATTTGTCTGGGCTAAAAAGCTTTTGGGGCATTTTAAAAATGGGACGCATAAATTGGGGAAAATCTTGACCCATTCGACCGCTTCCGGTTCCCAAGCTTTGAATCGGGAAATCGAAGAGGCAGGAAAAATAAATGGCCAAAAATAAAATTAAAAAATTGGGAATTCTGGTTGGAGGGGGGCCGGCACCCGGGATTAACGGTGTTATCCGCTCAGCCACGATTGAAGCCGTTAATCGGGGCATGGAGGTTGTTGGTTTGATGGATGGTTTTGAACCCTTGATTGAAGGGGATTTTTCACGGGTAAAAAAATTGGGCATCAATGATGTTTCGCGCATTCATACTTTGGGGGGGAGCATTTTGCGTACCTCGCGCGCAGGCCCGGCGGCCATGGAGCCCTTGTTGCAAAAGGTGGCCAAAAATCTTCGGCTTTTAAAAATTGATTATCTCATTACCATTGGGGGGGATGGCACCGCTTATTCTTCTTATCAGGTTTCCAAAAAAACAAAGGGCAGGGTGGGGGTGGTGCATGTTCCCAAAACCATTGATAACGATTTGCCCTTACCCGGCCTGATGCCCACGTTTGGATTTCATACCGCTAGGCACGTAGGGACAGGATTGGTGCAATCGTTAATGGAAGACGCCAAGACATTTCCTCCGCGCTGGTATGTTGTGGTCACCATGGGAAGAAGAACCGGGCATTTGGCCATGGGTATTGGCAAAGCGGCCGGAGCCCATTTGACCTTGATAGGTGAAGAATTTGCCGGAGGCAAAACGAAACTCAGTGATGTATGCACCATTATTGAAAATTCCATTCTAAAACGTTTGAAAATGAAGAAACCCTACGGTGTGGTTGTTATTTCTGAAGGGATGGCTGCTTTTGTCAGCGATTTGAAATCATTGGTTGCTGTCAAAATGGATAATCGTGGGCGCCCTGATTACACCGAATTTAAATTGTCCGAAATAGTGCGGAATGAATTGAGAAAACGATTTAAAAAAAGGGGAATAAAAATGCAGATTATTGCCAAGGATATTGGCTATGAGTTGCGAAGTGCCCCGCCTGTTCCTTTTGATGCAGAATATACACAAGACTTGGGTTTTGCCGCTGTTCGGTATTTACAAACAGGTAAAACAGGAGCGCTTATGACCATCCAACGTGGGGGCTCAAGCTATCCCATTCCCCTAAGCACCCTTCTTGTTAAATCAAAAAAACATTTAAAAATAAGATACTTTGACATAAATAGTGAAAGTTATTCTTGCGCTAAATCCTACATGATTCGTTAATTTTTAACGCAACTCTTCCCCCATCCCAAGCCGATAATAGTCATGAGGTATTTTTATGACCGAATTTTCAGTCAATGGTGGAGCAGGTATTGAATATGTTAGTACTAAGCAATTGTCTTCTGGCGAAGGGAAAGAGCTTTTAGATAATAAACCTCTAACCGGTTTTGGGGCTAAAGGACGATTAGGTGTCAAATTAGAGTTGAATGATGATGTGGCGCTGAAACTAACAGGAGAGGGTGGTTTTGCTTCTCTATCTAGCGGTGAAGATGAATTTGTAAATGAACAAACACGCACTCGTTTGGGTGGAAAATTCGGAGTCCAATTAAAATCCGTTGAATTGTCGTTACGCTATTTTAATGAAAATAAGGATACCGATCGTACGGGCGTACGGCTTTTGTATCCCAAGCCAGGCGAATATGCGGCCCCTCTTGATGAGCCTATAAAGCAAAATAGTGAACAAACGATGCATGATGTAAAATTTGGTGTTGAAACCCCTGATGAAAAAGGATGGAAGGCAGGCATTGGATTTGGAACTAAGATTAGTGGAGATGATGTCAATCCGGCTATAGATGCGAAACTAGGATATAATATTGGGTTAAGCGAATCAGACGACTCTGTACTTCTTTTTCTTGGTAGTGGGATTGATTGCGCCAAAAATGAAGGATGTCTTATGACTTTGGGAGCCGATTTCCTTTTTGGAAATTGATTTATTAAAACACATTCGAAACATTACAAAGCTTCCCCGTTCTTTCTGGCGCAAAACAATCTTTTAATTTTCTATAGTCAATTCCTGTCTGGAATCCTTCTTTCTCCAAAAATTGCAATAAATCTTCTGTAGCCAAATTTCCCTTGGCGCCGGGAGCAAAGGGGCAGCCGCCCAAGCCGCCGATACTCGAATCAAAAGAGCGAATACCCCACTTCAAACCTTCACCAATGCATTCAAGGGCGGTACCGTGTGTATTATGGCAATGCATGGCAATTTTATTTTGGGAAATAAGATTTTTATCGATTTGGCCCAGCAGGTTTTTCCAGTCAGCGGGCTTACCAACACCGATGGTGTCACCCAAAGAAAACTGGGCCGGATTTAGGGGAAGGAGTTTTTGCATCACTTTAAGGGTAAGTTCGGGTGCCAGATTGCCATCGTAAGGGCAGGCGATAACGGTTGAAATATAGATACGAATTTTGACTTCTTTTTTCTTGGAAGGTTTTTGGCCCCATTGAGTGATAAAAGAATATCCCTCATTTTTTAAATGCTCTACGCAATCTTTGATAACGCTCAAACTTTTCTCAACACTCATTCCGATATTTTTTTGGTTAAAGGTTTCACTAGAAGCTGTGAAAAAAGCGATTTGGGTGACATTGTGTTCAAGAGCTGTTTTCAATCCTTTTAAATTGGGCACCAAATACCACAAGCGATCATGCTGTTTTGAAAAAGCATCGGCAATTTGGACCGTATCTGCCATGGAGGGCACCTTATCAGGACGCACAAAGGAACCGGCTTCCACATCACTAAAACCATGGTCAAGAAGGTAGTTGATGAGATTTCTTTTTTGGTCAAATGACAGAATGTCTTTGACGTTTTGCAGGCCATCACGTGGGCCGACTTCGATGAGGGAGATTTGTTTGTGTTGATGTGCGGATGTACTGATGTGCGGATGTTTCTTTGTCATTTTATTAAATACCCGTTTCCCCGATGATATCCCCCTTTAAAAAAGGGGGACAAAGGGGGATTTGGGCCCGCCTTTATTCCCGTGTCCGTATTCCTTTCTCAGCGAACTCTTCCCCAAGCCCATTTTTGCATCAGAGATATTTGAATCGGGTACAGGGGCTGAAACGGGAACAAATCCCCCTGCCCCCTTTTTTAAAGGGGGATGATACGGGAAAAAACCAATTGAACATCCGAACATCAGCACAAGAGATTACCAATTCGCTTTTCTTTTTTCCAAAAAGGCCTTGATGCCTTCCTGGCCTTCCGGGCTTGCGCGTAGATTGGCCAAGGTTTGTGCAGCGTAATTGTGTTTGGCAATTCCTTTTTTATTTTGAATATCCCGGATGAAGTTTTTGGCTGTTTTTAAAGCCTGGGGGGATAGTTCAAGAATATCGGCCAAAAGTGTCTGGACAGAAGCTGAAAGTATTTCTTCATTTTCTACCACTTGATGCACAAGCCCCATTTGATAAGCACGTTCGGCATTGAAACGCTCTGCCGAAAGAAAATAGGCTCTTGCATAAGATTCGCCTATTTTTGCAATGCAAAAAGGTCCGATGGTTGCAGGGATCAAGCCAAGGCGTGCTTCAGTAAATCCAAAAAGGGTTTCTTTGGTGGCCACCACATAGTCACAAACACTTGCCAAGCCCATACCTCCGCCCAAGCAAGCTCCATGCACTTGCCCCACAAGGGGATAGGGGCAGGTATTCATTGCTTCCAATAATTGAGAAAGTTTTTTGGCATCACTGGCATTTTGTTTTTTTGAGTATCCGGAACATTTTTGCATCCAGTTTAAATCCCCACCGGCACTAAAGGCCTTGCCATTGCCTTTAATAAGAATGACGCGAGGATTGATTTGTTTGATTTCTTTTTTGAAGACAAGGGTGAGCTCGGCAATCAATTCATCATTGAAAGCATTTCGTAATTCAGGGCGGTTAAGGGTGATGGTGAGAACCTTGTTTGAATAATCGATGAGGAGGGTTTTGTGATTCATAACGTAGGGGTGCTGCTTGCTGCACCCACTCACTTGGATCAATCATGGGCGCGGCAAGCAGCGCCCCTACAATAATTACATACGAAACACCCCAAACCCATGATCGAAACTCTGGTTTCCATTCTTGCAAGCATCAAGGGCCAGGCCAAGGACATTACGGGTTTGCCGTGGGTCAATAATGCCGTCATCCCAAATGCGCGCCGTGCTAAAATACGGCGAACCATCTTCTTCGTAACGTTGGATAATGGGTTTTTTGATATCCTCAATTTCTTTGGCGGAAAGCTTTTTTCCTTTTTGTTCCAGTTGGGCAATTTTAACAGTTGAAAGAACACCGGCGGCTTGCTCGCCTCCCATGACGGAAATACGACTATTAGGCCACATGAATAAAAAGCGGGGTTGGTAAGCCCGGCCGCACATGCCGTAGTTCCCGGCTCCAAAACTTCCACCAACCACAACAGTGATTTTGGGAACTTTGGTGGTCGCCACCGCCGTCACCATTTTAGCCCCATGCTTGGCGATGCCTTCCGCCTCCACTTTTTTTCCAACCATGAAGCCCGTGATATTTTGAAAAAAGAGAATGGGAATGCCGCGCTGATCACACAACTCAATAAAATGGGCGGCCTTGGCGGCTGAATCCGAAAATAAAACACCATTGTTGGCCAGCACCCCCACTTCAAAACCCATGATGCTTCCAAAACCACAGACAAGAGTGGGACCGTACATTTTTTTGAATTCATGAAAATCGGAACCATCCAGTGTGCGAGCCAGCACTTCCCTAAAATCATAAGCTGTTTTGAAATCCTTGGGGATGATGCCCAAAATATCGTCGGGAGAATAAAGGGGATCGGCATGAGAGGAATGATGGCTGATAATGGAATGTTTTTTACGCCCCAAATGTTTGACAATGTCGCGCGTAATTTCCAAGGCGTGTTCGTCATTGTTGGCATAATGGTCAGAAACACCGCTTTGTTTGCAATGAACATCGGCTCCGCCCAATTCTTCGGCAGTGACAATTTCTCCTGTAGCCGCTTTTACCAGTGGGGGCCCTCCCAAAAAAATCGTGCCCTGATTTTTGACAATGATTGTTTCATCACTCATCGCAGGAACATAGGCACCCCCGGCCGTGCATGAACCCATCACCACAGCAATTTGGGGAATGCCCATTCCAGACATGCGGGCCTGGTTGTAAAAAATACGTCCAAAATGATCGCGATCGGGAAAGACTTCAGCCTGAAGGGGAAGATAAGCGCCACCACTGTCCACCAGATAAATGCAGGGCAGGTTGTTTTCCATGGCAATTTCTTGCGCGCGCAAATGTTTTTTTACGGTGAGTGGAAAATAAGTGCCGCCTTTCACCGTAGCGTCGTTGGCGACAATCATCACCGTGCGATTTTCAACCTGACCAATGCCTGTAATAATACCCGCACTCGGGGCCTGGTTTTCATACAAGCCATTGGCCGCCAAGGGGGTTAATTCCAAAAAAGAAGAATCAGGATCGAGCAAAGTTTCAATGCGTTCGCGGGCCAAAAGCTTGTTGCGCGATTTGTGTTTTGAGATGGCCTCATCACCGCCTCCTTTTCTTACAGATTGAAGCTGGCTGTTTAGTTCTTCAATGAGTTTTTCGTGATGTTTTTTATTTTCAAGAAACGGTTTTGATTCAGGATTGATGCTTGATTCGATAATCATTTTTTAGGGGCTCGCGTCGCCCCCTCCATTGGCAAAGCCAATGGAGCCTCCCCCTCAACGGCCCTGTGGGCCTTATGGGGATGATTCCATAACGTGGTTCAAATCACGTACAGATTGCTAGAAGCGAGCCTTTGTTTTGGCGTTTGTACCGAAAACCTCGTTTTGCTGCAAGGCAAAGATATTCCTCTTTTGGTCAAGAAAATGACATTCATGGCTTTTTATTATCATTATGAAAATAAAAAGCCTTCTAAAAGCTTAAAAAACAACCAAATTTCAAGAGATTACAAAATTATTCGTGGGGCTTCATTGGTACGGCAATTGCATAACTAATAATCCAAAGGGGATCGGTCTTTTCAACCAAAAATCGGCTGGGGTTATTATGACAATCAAAAATCACTTCATATTTCTTTTAGTTACATCTACTTTAGTTTTTGGAGCCTGTAGTAATGATGGAGGAAAATTAAGGCTGAGAGGTGAGGCAAAAGCACCTCCAATTGCAGGTGATAAGGCCCCAGTTTTAGACAAAGATGGGGATACCATTCTGGATGTAAATGACAATTGCCCTGAAGAATTTAACAAATCGCAACGTGACTCCGATGGGGATGGCTTGGGTGATGTTTGTGACGATACTCCCTTTGGAGCTGGAAATAATCCCGAAAACCTTGTTCCCAATGGAGGGCAAGGAAATGTAAATCCCAATGGCGGTGCTGGCAATGGTGACCCCGATGTTGCCCCAGGCCCTGTTGGTCCAGGAGGCGGGGTTATTCCCATTGATGTGCCCCAACCTGATGCCGATGGGGATGGTGTTCCGAACGCCGATGACCCCGATGTGGATGGGGATAATATCCCCAATGGCGAAGATCCCGACGTCGATGGGGACGGCATTCCCAATGGCCAAGACCCGGATGTCGACGGAGATAATATTCCCAATGGTGAAGACCCGGATGTTGACGGGGATGGCGTTCCAAATGGTCAGGATGATGACGTGGATGGAGATGGCAACCCGAATAATCAAGACAATGATGTGGACGGAGACAATCTTCCCAACGATCAAGATCCGGATGATGATGGAAACGGCGTTCCTGATGGGCAAGGCGGAGATGATGATGATGGCGATGGTTTGCCAAACGACCAAGACCCCGATCGTGATGGGGATGGTGAACCTAATGATTCTGATCCATGCCCTGAGGATGCTCAAAACCAATGTAACCCTGAAGGAGCCTTACCTCCCGAGGATGGGGACATTGATTTAGACGGAGTTGCCAATGACCAAGATAATTGCCCATTCGATTTTAATCCGGGCCAAGGCAATGCTGATGCCGATAATCTGGGTGATGTTTGTGATCCGTGTCCGGGTAATCCCAATGCCGATTGCAATGACGGGCATGGGGGAGAAGAAAACCCGAATGATCGCGACGGGGATGGCATTTTGGATGATGGAGATGGTTCCGGTCAGGCCGGGGACAATCCTTGCAAAGATGGGTTAGTCGAGCGCTGTGACGATAACTGCCTCGAAGAGCGTAATCCGGATCAAGCGGATATCGATATTGATGCCGTGGGGGATGTCTGTGATCCCTGTGTTCAAGGAGGAGGAGAGGATCCGGATAACGATGGACTATGTGGCGCTGCTGATCCATGCCCTATGGATTTCTTGGAGGATGGCGACGGCATCTGCGCTGATAGGGATAACTGTTCTGCCGTGCACAATGTGAATCAGGCCGATGATGATGGGGATGGTGTGGGTGATGCCTGTGATAATTGCCGGAATTTAGCGAACGTCGATCAAACCGACGCCGATGGGAATGGTCTAGGAGATGCCTGCGAAGGAGGCGAGGGGAATCAAGGCCGTGTCTGCGATCCGCCCCTTCCCCCTCAAGAGGACCAAAACAACAACTGTGTGAAAGACGCTAATGAAGACGGCGATAGGGATGGTGTTTTAAATGATGGAAACGCGGATGGCGTCAACGGCAATATGAATTGCAAGGGACTGGATGGCGATGGTGATGG
>MGPH01000047.1:1937-2826 GCA_001797365.1 Deltaproteobacteria bacterium GWA2_45_12 | reverse complement strand
TTGGAAATCAATGTGATCCAAACGGGCAGGGCGGCGGACAACCGGCACCGGAACTCTGCGGGAATGGAGCGATGGATCCCAATGAAGGGTGTGACGATGGGAATCAAAATAAATTTGACGGATGCAATGATGTCTGCCGTATTGAACCAGGATTTATTTGTGTTGGTGTTCCTTCCGTGTGTGAAAAAGACTTTGATGGTGATGGGATCGTTGACAGACTAGATAATTGTTTTGCTGTTCAGAATGCCAATCAAGGAGATGCTGATGGAGATGGTTTCGGGGACGTTTGTGACAATGATGCCGACGGAGACAATGCGGAAGATATTTTCGATAATTGCCCCGGTGTTGCCGGCCCGATAAACGGTTGTCCTGCTGACAATCAGCCCCCTCCAGGCCCGGCGCCTGATGGAGATGGGGATGGTGTTCTGGATGCCGATGACCATTGCCCCGATGTCGCTGGCGTGCAGCCCGATGGATGTGTTGTCGATGACGGAGCTGCCGGGCAGGCTTTTCCTGCGTGCGAAGCACTTCCCGCGGAATATCAGTTAGCCCCCGTGGCCAATGAAGATGAATGCCCCCGTTTGGTGGAAGAAGCGCTTCCTGCCGATGCCAATGACAAAGTGGATATCAATTTGTTCAGAATTCGCGGTCTTTCTGATGAGTTTTATCAGCAGGTTAAAAATCTCCTGGGAAGTGTCGAACAATTAAAAAGGGATATTGTGGCCAATCCAGCTGCAGCCGCAGTCAAGTTTGCCCAGATGCAAGCCCTTATTTTCAATGAGCTCCATTTAAATCCGGACCAAGCTCTGCCGATCGTGAAGGCTTTAAGCTGCCAAATGTATGGTTCGGTCAATCCTCCCGAAGTAGAAATTTACAATTTCTTTACCCA
>MGPH01000047.1:0-1817 GCA_001797365.1 Deltaproteobacteria bacterium GWA2_45_12 | reverse complement strand
CAGTACAAGAATGTCGTACGTACCGTCGCTCGAGCCGGTATATTCCGCTTCTTCGCGTTCGATAAGCCGGGCATTCGCAGGATTTAGTCCCGATTGAGAAAGAACTCGGACGGCTTCGACGGCCTTTTCATAATTCGTGAATTTCACTGTTGTCATTGCGCGATGAGTTGGGCGCTTGTGTAGGCGGATCCATGCTTCTGTAATGATTCCCAGCGCGCCCTCGGATCCCAGGAAAAGTCGATCCGGATTTGGTCCTGAGCCGGAGACCGGGAAGCGCTTCGACTCGACGTTGCCTGACGGTGTGACGACTTTCATGCTTTGAACGTGATCGTCGATCTGTGTATAAGCCGTCGCAAAGTGCCCGGCCGCCCTGGTTGCAATCCATCCTCCCAGCGAAGAGAACTCCCAAGCTTGAAGAAAAAAGCGCATAGTGAGACCGCTGGGCTTAAGTTGCTTCTCAAGGCTTAGACCTAAGACGCCCGCCTGGATTCGGGCAGACTGTGAAGTGGCGTCGATTTCAAGCACCTTATCAAAATGCTTCATGTCGATCGACACTGTGCCGCGGTAACGATCGTGTTCTGGAGGATTGACGCCGCCCGTCACACTGGTGCCACCGCCATACGGCACTGCGGCTAGATTGTTTGTTCCACACCAGTCGAAGAGATCCACAATATCCTGCTCGCTTTTCGGGTATGCGACAACATCCGGGGGGTTACGAAATTCGCCGCGGATGGCCCTGGCCACATCGACAGTTCCCGCACCATAGGTGTGATATAGCCTGTCATATTTATCGGTTGTGCAGGCTGAGCTCAAGGCACTTGGAACCTTGATTCGCGGCTCTCTGATTGCAATTTTTTCGGCTGTTGGAAAAGGCATCGCCTCAAACTTTTCAACGCCTAACAGTCGCGTCCACGCGGCTTCAAATTCACGGATCTCGTTCGGACTCACCTGGTCGTCTTCATGGCCCCATCCGTAAAACTTTCGACGACGATCTGTCATGGTTGCACCTTTCAAAAAAGTTATGGTAACGATTGCATTCATAGGCGTATACGGTCGAATTTCACCTCATGTATGACACCTTATCGAAATGCAATCGTTACCATTCTAGGGGTCTGTGCGTGCCTTGCGATCAGGGTTTACCCTCGATTTGGTGGGCCATTGAAATGTTGCTCGGTGAACGGGCTCGGTCACTGATTTCGAGGAATCGAACTGCTGCGAAGCGTACGCGCAGCGGTTTCACATATGCCCATGTAGTGGGCCTGAGAGCAGTCGCCCGCAGCAGTCAAGAAGTGGCTCTACGAGGACTACCCGGCAATCGCAGCGCGCGCCAAGCTTGAGGGGGCTGAGATTCAGTGGGGCGACGAGAGCAGGCTGCGCAGCGACGACGTACGGGGCCAAGGCTTCGCCCCAAGGGCCAGACGTCGGTGGTGCGGGTCAACAACAAGCGCCACGGCCTGTCTGTCATATCCACCGTTACCAACAAGGGGCAGATGCGCTGGCGCATCTTTGACGGTGCGCTCAACACCACTATCTTGATTGACTTTCTGCGCCGCCTGATCAGGGGCCAGACCAGAAAGCTATTCCTGATCCTGGACAACCTGCGGGTGCAACACGCCAAGCAGGTCAAGGCGTGGCTGGCAGAGCATGCCGACGCCATTGAGGTGTTCTACCTACCGAGCTACAGCCCGGAGTTGAAGCCGGATGAGATGGCCAATGCAGACATCAAGCAGGCGGTGACCAAGCAGGCGCCGGCGCGCACCAAGCTGCAATTGTCACCGCCGGATAAATACTCCTCAATTGGGGGTGCGGACGAAAAC
>MGPH01000046.1:15822-29039 GCA_001797365.1 Deltaproteobacteria bacterium GWA2_45_12 | reverse complement strand
TTTACTCCAATTCCCTGAAAATACCTATATTTTCTACCCCCAATTTGTTTATGCATCGGAATGGCTCTTATCCCAAGCTTAATTTTTAAGAGAAAGCACCGCTTTCTCTGGAAGGATGAACTTGAATTCGGAGCCTTTTCCAAATTCGCTGGCCACAGCAATGACCCCGCCATGCAACTCGACAAGCTCTTTGGAAAGAGCCAAGCCCAGCCCTGTCCCCTGATATTTACGGGTAAAGGTGGAATCGACCTGCTGAAAAATGTCAAAGATGGTTGAAAGGTGCTCTTTTTTGATGCCAATGCCGGAATCTTGTATCGAGATGCGAAAAACTCCTTGATTCACCTGATGAGATTGTAGCTTGAACTCTTCAGCAAGCACATCGGCTTTTCTAAAATATTGAACGCCAATCTGGATTTTTCCCTGTTCAGGCGTGAACTTGATGGCATTGCCAACCAGGTTAAGCAGAACCTGCCTTAATTTCCGTGAATCGGCTTCAAGAAGAGGTAAATGGGGAGGTACACTCACAGTAAAAGCCTGGTTCTTTTTCGTGTACAAAGGGGTGACCGACTGTTGTATTTCCTTAATCAATTCTTCAATGGCAAAACTTTCAAGGTTCAATTCCATCTTACCTGCCTCCACCTTGGCCAGATCAAGAATGCTGTTAATCAGTTGCAACAAATTTTCGGCATTTTTAAGGACTTCGTGCTGGGCATCGCGCTGTTCCTTGTTTAGATCTCCCAATACATTATCCAGTAAAATTTCAGAAAAACCGATAATGGCCGTAAGGGGTGTGCGTAACTCATGGCTCATGATGGCCAAAAAGTCTGATTTGATTTTGTTGGCTTCTTGAAGTTGGAGGTTCTTTTGTTTTATTTCCTCAAAAAGTTGGGCCGACTCAATGGCAAGGGCGGCCTGGTTTGAAAAATTATCCAGCGAGTCAATCACACTTTCTTCGACGAAACCTTTTTCAGAGGCTCCTATAAAGGCTCCAATCACCTTACGTTCAGCCACAAGGGGGGTGATGACAAATTTTTTAAATTGGCAGCGTTTTTGTATTTCCTGAACCTTTTCCAGGCTTATTTCAGGGACAAACCCGCGCGTCAGCTCGATCATTTCATTACGAATGATGACCCTGTTTTTTAAAATGGATTGATATGCAGAGTTTTCGGAAACATCGGGAGGAAGATAATAGTCTGAAACTTTTCTTCCAATAACCTCTTCCATGATGGCAATGTAGGGGTTGCCTTGGGGAAAATAAAAATAAACTTTCTTGTCATTTTTATGAAGCAGGGCCAAAAAACAAACCTCAAAATCAAGTCCCTGGATCACTCCTTTGAGCACTTGATCAATGACGGAATCAACTTGGGAAACCCTTCTTATCGTTGATCCGATGCGATTAAGCGCCAAAAGCTGGTTATTGCGCGTTTCAAGGGCTTTCTCTTTTATTTTTGAAAAATAATGGGCGATACGGGCCCCATAAACCAGGATTGCCAAAGCCACGGGAAGAAAAACAAGATTGAAAAAATACCCAAACCCCTCAATGATAAAAGGTGAAGATGGTTCAAAAGGATAAATAAACGACTTGATCCATCCCAGCTGCAAAAGGGCGAGCAACCCACAATAAGACACCAAAGCCGCTGTGGCGGCGAGCAAGGCCATGATATAACCAAAAAAAGAGCCCGCAGCCACGACATACAAACCATAAAACAGAAAGACCACAACCGAATCAGCCCCCAGCAAGTAAATAAGGGTTGTCTGGCTGATGACATCGGCGCTTACTTCCAAAATAATGGAGCGAAGAATGTGTTTTTCGTGAAGAACATTCCAATAACAGATGGCTGTAATCAAAAGCCCCAAATTGAAAATAAGGGGAACCAACGGAACTCCTCCCCAAATTTTCGGATAAAAAACAATGAATAGAATCCAGCAAAGGAAAAAAATGATCAGGCGCAACTTGGCAATAAAAAGATGCCGGCCCTTGAAATCAGGAAGCCTCATCTCATCAAGCAAGCTTAACCGCAACGACTCAAGGCGAGAGCCCTGTTCCATGATTTTCAACCCTTTCCATGATGTTTAGCATCTCATCGGCATTGACTTCCTTACCTACCAGTCTTTCACTTTTCATTTCTATCTGATTATTGTCCAAAAAGACAACCGTGGGCCACCCGACAACATGAAACTTTTCGGTGGCCTCGCGACATTCAAGCGTCTCTCGCGTACAATCAATTTTGATAAAAACCCATTTTTTTGAGAGAGTCTCTTTTACTTGGGGATTGGCCCATACTTCATGATCAAGCTTAATGCAGGGAGGGCACCACTGGGCAAAAAAATCAACAATCACCGGTTTCACCTGGTTTTTTGCCAAAAGCAACCCAACTTGTACCGAATAAGCCTGGGAGGCATGGTCTGAGCTTGAACGAATCTGACTGACAATGGAGCGGGAATAATAAAAAGAAACCACAATCACCAAAACTCCCAATATTCTTTTAAGCCATACCATCCATGGCCCTCCATGCAAGCGGACATGCAAATAACTATAAAAACCCCCCAATACAAAAAAGATGAGACCCATTCCCAGGGCGTAACTCATCAGCAACCAAAATCCCAAAAAAACACTTTTAGTCTGCGCCACAAAAAGAAGAATGGGACCAACAATGGGCCCCACACAAGGGCTGGCAAGCAGCCCCATGGTAAGCCCTACGACAAAAGTTCCTTTAAAGCCCTTGGTTGAAAGATGGGCCAGTTTGTTTTGGATTGAAACCGGAAGTTTAATGTCGAAAAGGCCCAAAAGCGAAAGCCCCATCAAGAGCAGAAAAACATCGAGAATGACAAGAAAAGTAATGTTTTGAAATAGAAATCCCAGGCTTTTGCCAAGAAGGGCCGCAAGTACCCCCAGCCCTGAATACATCACAGCCATGCCCAAGACCAGCACAGCCACCACCCATAAATTGTGTTTCGCATTTTCTTTTTTACGAACACCGACCACTGCCAGCGTGACAGGAATCATGGGCCAAACACAGGGGGTTAAATCCGTCAAGACTCCACCCAAAAAAGCAATCAAAAGAGCCAGCCAAAAAGTGTGATGGACCAATCCCTCAAAATCGGGGTGGGACATGAAGTGAACGATTTTCTCAATGAAAGAAGCCGATGAAGGTAAAAAAGGTTCTTCCCCTCCGATAGGTGTGATTATTCCCTCCTGAATAAAGGGACTCTTTTTGAATGAAACGGATAAGGGCACATGCATCAGCTTATAACAAAGCTTGTCGGAACATCCCTGAAACTGGATATCCCCCTTAATGCTGGCAGATTCCAGATGGTTGCTAGAAAGTAAGCTGATCGGTAATTCCAAAATCACTTCATTATAATAAACAGGAACAACATACCCCAAAAAAGGGTCGTCCTTCATGACGGGTTCCGGTTTTTTCAGTGGCCCTACGCTGACCCCCAAAGCAGAATCAATTTGAACATCCAGTTTTTCGGCATAAAGATAAAACCTGTCTGGAATTTGAAAAATAATTTGAAAACTTTTTGTTTCTTCCTGGCCCAAAAGTGGCAATTGATCGTCATAAGCCACGACAAAGGGATTTTCCTCATTCCCTCCTGTTTCAAAGGAAGAAGAGCTTTGCGGTGAAACAAGGGCGATAAAAAATAAAAGGCAAAAAAGAAGCTGTTTTGACATGGGCTGGCATTTTAATAGAAAAGAACATCTCTTACAAGAAAGGCTTGTTTTTCTGAAATAAAAGTTGCCGAACACTTGGTAAGTAAGCTATTTTAAATAAACTATGGCAACCGATGAGCCCGTACAAGTAAGCAAAACAGCCAAGACCCAGAACAAGGCCATGATCAAGGCCGCCCTCACCCTTGCCAAGGCGACCAAGGCCAAATACTTTTTTGTCTATATTGATGCCGTTGAAGACGATCTTTTTCCCGAAGAATTACCCAAGGGGCTTCATCTTATTTTGGTTACGAAAAAAAATGTGGGATGGAACGGTAAAACCCCTGTTAAAGCCGTCGTCCCCTTGCCAAACCTTAAACTAGGTCGTTTGGGCCTGGTTAAAATTGCCACCATTTTCGCCATTTCTTCCAAATTAGTCAGCCCTGAAGACATGATTGTCTTTTTAGCGGGTAAAGCGGAACAGGGTATTTTGGATATGTTGATGGCCATGCAAATTGGCAACGAATCTGAAATGCTTACAGGCACTGACTTTGCCGAGATCCCCGACACCATTAAACCCACTGTGTTTGAACACGCCTTAAAACTGGCCATTGAACTTTCCACCAAAGGCCGCGAAGGCAAGCCCGTGGGCACCATTTTTGTGTTGGGCGATGAAGAAAAAGTGATGCAACTTTCCAAGCAAATGATCATCAATCCTTTTAAGGGGTACGAACAAGATGAACGCAATCTTTTAAACCCTGCCTTAAGAGACACTCTCTTTGAATTTGCCGCCCTGGATGGGGCCTTTATCATTTCAGGAGATGGTGAAGTAATCGCCGCGGGTCGTTATTTGGGGGCAGCCATTGATGAAAGCGACATTCCCCGGGGCTTGGGCGCCAGACATATTGCCGCCGCAGGGATAACGGCATTGACAAATGCCATCACCATTGTTATTTCGGAGTCCACCGGTGATGTCCGAATTTTCCGTAAAGGAAAAGTCATCATGAGTTTTGACAAACCGCCCAGATAACAAAAGTAACTAAACAATAACCGGCAGAAAAATTATGAAAAAGACTGAAATCAAATATTTTGACCAACGCACCTATAAAAGAAATATCGACATGGGTTTTATCAAAGAGGATGAATTTAAATCCTTTATGAAAGCCCTGCCCAATTGCGAGGGGCAATACGATATTGTCACCATGGAAGATGAAATTGAAGATGATATCGAAGACACTCTTGAAGATAAATCGGGCATCGACACTTCTACCGACGAAACTGCCTAATGGGCAACTTCATCCCGTCCCAACAAATGTTCCAAAGCCTTAGGATAGCTGTGAATGCTTAAAATCAAAGCAATGCTGTGTTAATTTGCGCGGGGTCAGGATATTTTTTTACATTGATTCAAATTTCAAGGCAAAGTTTTTTTGACACCATGCGTAAACTTAAGCTACACTAGAAAAATGCCCTTATCCCCCTTACGACGAATTTCCCGCCGTTTCCTAAGGCGCACCAAAAATTGGGGTACGGTTGCTCTCCTTACCCTGGGTGGCAATCAGGTTGAACGTAAAGCCATCCTTAAAGGGTGTAAGCGCCCCGTCCTTCTTATTTATGGTTTTGGAGCCACAAGACGAACTTTTTCCATTCTCGAAAAAAGGCTTTTTAACGACGGATACACCGTTTTCAGTATTAATTTGGGAGGCATTTTCGATACTTTTAATACCCATGCCATTGAAAATTTGGCCGCTCGTATTGATCAAAAAATTGAGCACCTCTATGAAAAATACAAGTTCAGGGGAAAACTTTCGGTCATTTGTCATTCTAAAGGAGGCCTTATAGGGCATTACTATGTTAAACGCCTTGGCGGGGATCGTCGTGTAAAAGTTTTGGTTACTTTGGGAACTCCCCACAATGGAACACCCTGGGCCCTGTTATTTTCAATAACTCCGGTTGCTCTTGTTCTTAAAAGTGTCAGGCAAATGTCCCCTCTTTCAAATTTTATTCAACGCCTTAAAAAAGGACCTTTTCCCAAGAAAGTAAAAGTATATTCCATTTTTTCAAAGGATGATCGTATCTGCATGTATCCGGGAGCGGTTCTGGAAGAAGCCCCCAATGTGAAGAACGTCGAAATCCAGGGAACAACCCATTCCGAATTCCTCATCAAGAAAAATGTATATTATGTGATTAAGCACGCCCTTGATGATCAAATGCCCCAATCACTGGAAGATAAAACGCGGGAAAGATTGCAGGAAGAAATGAAAAAGCCCGGGAGACTGCGATTGATCCAAAACCTTCGTTAAAATTATTTTTTCCCCATCCATTCTGTAGCCCCTAATTTAAGCATCTCGTCAGCCAAGCCTGCCAAAGTTTTTATGAGTTGACCTCGATCCACTTCCCCTTCTTTTTTTACAAACGGATTCCCCAAAGGATGAGCTACAAAACATCGATAAACTGCTTTTTCTTCTTTTAATTTAACATGACACCCCACAGGCACACGACAATCTGCTCCCAAAACGGACATAAAAACCCGTTCTGCCATGGTAGCTTCAGCTGTTGAAAAATCATTCAAAGTCCTAACAAGATTGCGAGTGGTTGGGTCATCTAAGCGTGCTTCTACAACAATGGCTCCTTGGCCCACAGCTGAGATAGTCGGAAGTGTTTCCATCATAGGACATTGCAGGCCCAACCGCTTCAAGCCGGCATAAGCCAGAACAATTCCATCGTATTCTCCTCTTTGCAGTTTAAGCAAGCGAGTATCAATATTCCCTCTTAAATCTTTATATTGAAGATCAGGGCGTATCTGTCTTAGTTGGATTAAGCGGCGCAGACTGGAAGTGCCGATAACTGAACCTTTTTTAAGTTGCCCAAAATGATTTTCACCAAACGATAAAAATACATCGCTTGCTTCTTCTCGTGGCAAAAATGCCACAAGACCAAGTCCCTCGGGTAAAAAAGCAGGAACATCTTTTAAACTATGAACGGCAAAATCAACACGGCAATCAAGTAAAGCCTCCTCAATTTCTTTGAGAAAAGCACCTTTACCGCCAAGTTCAAAAAGATTGGAATCTAAAAACTTGTCTCCTGTTGTTTTTATGACAAGTTCTTCAATTTCTATATGAGGATGTTGGGCTCTGATTTGTGCACTGACATAACGAGATTGCCAAAGGGCTAGCTTTGAACCACGAGTTCCCAGTTTGAAAGTTTTTTTGGTCATAAACAATCCCAATTTTTAAAAATCATCCATCAACCATTTTTGAATAACCACATTCCTTATTCGGGCATTTAAGCTCTGTCCCCCTGCTTTGAGTGACTTTTTCAAAGAGATAGGGATGCCGGCATTGGGGGCAGGTCTGGTTGACGGGCTTGTCCCAGGTGGCGAAATCACAATTGGGATAAGCGGTGCAGCCATAGAAAAGGCGGCCCCTTTTTGATTTTTTCTGCGTGAGTGCCTTACCGCATTTGGGGCAATTAACCCCCAAAGGAATGGGTTTGGCATTTTTACATTGGGGATATTTGGAACAGGCCAAGAATTTTCCGTAACGCCCCGTTTTTACAATCATGGGGGAAGAGCATTTGTCACAGATCTCATTGGTGACTTCCTGTTTTACTATTTCTATTTTGCCTTCGGGCGTTTTTTTGAATTCCTTGGTGTTTTTGCATTCAGGGTAAGACTGGCAAGCCAGGAATTCCCCATTCCGTCCAAATTTTATCACCATGACAGAACCACATTTATCACAGGCAATGTC
Source organism: Deltaproteobacteria bacterium GWA2_45_12 (assembly GCA_001797365.1). Lineage (NCBI taxonomy): Bacteria > Deltaproteobacteria > Deltaproteobacteria bacterium GWA2_45_12. The sequence goes on along the minus strand of MGPH01000046.1, from coordinate 21,638 downwards.
GGTCGGGATTTCCTGTCTTTTTACATCCTTCATCTGGACTTTGGCCTTGGCCAAAGTTTTTGAAAAAGTTTTATAAAAATCACTCAGACTATCGGTCCATTTCATGGTGCCTTCTTCAACACTATCTAGTTCATCTTCCATCTTGGCCGTAAAAGTAACATCGAGCACATCCGGGAAATTTTTGACAAGGAGATCATTGACAATAACGCCAAGCGAGGTGGGAAGGAATTTTTTCTGGTCATTTTTTTCGGCATATTTCTTTTCCTGGATGACCGAAATAATGGAGGCATAGGTTGAAGGCCGCCCAATCCCCTTCTCTTCCAAAATTTTTACCAGGGAAGCTTCTGTGTAACGGGGGGGAGCTTGCGTAAAGTGTTGTGAGGGAAGAAATTCATGGCATGCAAGCGTTTCGCCTTCTTTGAGTTCGGGAAGAAGCCCTCCCTCTTCATTTTCCTCGTCGCCCGATTTGGCAGATACTCCATCATCATCTTTGTCTTCGGTATAAACCGAAATAAATCCATCAAACTTAATAACAGAACCACTGGATCTGAATTGATAATCACCGCCATTAATAATAAATACGGTCTGATCCAAAACGGCGCTGACCATCTGGGAGGCCACAAAGCGTTTCCATATAAGTTCATAAAGCCTGAAGGCATCCCGTTCGAGATATTTTTTCACCTTATCGGGAGTATATTGCATCGAGGTGGGACGAATGGCTTCGTGGGCATCTTGGGCGGTCTTTTTTGTCTTGTAAACATTGGGTTGCTCCGGCAGATAATTTTTCCCATAGGCATTCACAATATACTGGCGCACTTCTTCAATGGCTGTGGGCGCAATACGCGTGGAATCCGTACGCATGTACGTAATAAGCCCTGCAGGGCCTTCATCTAACTCAATGCCTTCATAAAGGCGCTGGGCAAGCATCATGGTTTTTTTGGCGGTAAACCCCAATTTACGTGAAGCTTCCTGCTGAAGTTTGGAAGTGATAAAAGGAGCCGTGGGGTGCCTTTTTTGCTCCTTTTTTTGAATTTGGGCTAAGTGAAAAAATTGATTTTTGAGGTAAGAAACAATTTTATTGGCCTCGTCTCCTGATTTAACTTCTATCTTGTTCCCATTTTTTTTTGCCAAGTGGGCCACAAATTCCGGCTTTTTACTTCCTTCAAGGCGTACTTCAAGACTCCAATATTCTTCCGGTTTGAAGGCTTTTATTTCTTCCTCGCGCTCACAAACAAGACGTACAGCAACTGACTGCACACGACCGGCAGATAAACCCCGACGGACTTTGTCCCACAAAAGAGGTGAAATTTGGTAACCGACAAGCCGATCCAAAATGCGGCGGGCCTGTTGGGCTTCAAACATGTTGCGGTTAAGTTCCACAGGGTGTTCAATAGCCTCACGTACGGCGTTTTTGGTGATTTCATTGAAAAGAACACGTTTAATGGGAGGGTGTGATTTGATTCCCTCGATCACTTCTGAAACGTGCCAGGCGATAGCCTCTCCTTCACGATCAGGGTCAGGAGCCAGGTAGACAATTTCGGATTCCTTGGCCACCTTTTTTATTTCATCAATAACTTTCTTTTTTCCGGTAATAACTTCGTATTGTGGTTTGAAGTTGTGTTCGATGTCGACCCCCAGTTTTTTGGTCGGAAGGTCCTTGATATGCCCAATGGAAGCCCTTACACGAAAATTCTTTCCCAAATATTTTTCAATGGTTTTGGCCTTGGCCGGCGATTCAACAATGACGAGGTTTATTTTGGACATAGTTTCATTAAGCTTAAAAAAGGTCTGAAAAGTAATGGTGAAAGCTTTTGAGTGTCAAGACTAAAATGATGGTTTGTTGGTCTCTAAACTTCAAAATTAATGGCCTGTTGAATAAATTTGGCTCCTTCGGGATATTCACCCGTAAAACACGCATCGCAAAACCACTCGCGTGGTTTTTGTTTTTCAAACCAGTAAAGCGCTTCGGTTGAAAGATAACTCAGGCTATCCGCATTAATGAACTGTCGAATTTCTTCAACGGACTTGGAAGCCGCAATCAATTCTTTGCGTGTGGGAGTGTCAATGCCGTAATAACACGGCCATGTCGTTGGGGGCGATGAAATGCGCATGTGCACTTCTTTGGCTCCCGCATCACGAACCATTTTGACAATTTTTCGGCTGGTGGTTCCGCGTACAATGGAATCATCAATGAGCACGACGCGCTTACCTTTCATCAATTCACGGACAGCGTTTAATTTTATCTTGACCCCAAAATGGCGGATGGAATCTTCCGGCTCAATGAAAGTGCGTCCGATATAGTGATTACGCACCAAAGCCATTTCAAAAGGAATTTTTGAAACCTCCGAATAGCCAATGGCGGCCGGGACTCCGGAATCGGGAATGGGCACAACCATGTCGGCTTCGATGGGATTTTCCTTGGCCAATTGGGCTCCAAAACCTTTGCGTATTTCATAGACGTTACGATCAAAGACAATGCTGTCCGGGCGGGCAAAATAAATATATTCAAAAATGCAATGAGCTCTCTTTGCCGGATTTGGAAGAGGTTTGAAGGATTTCATTTCTCCTTTTTCAAACAGGACAATTTCACCCGGATCAACCGAACGGATGTATTGGGCTTCAATCAGATCAAGCGCGCTGGTTTCGCTGGCGACAACATAGGCATCCCCTTTTTTCCCAATAACCAGTGGCCTAAAACCATGGGGGTCTCTGACGGCCACCATACGGGTTTCAGTCAAAAACAAAAGAGAGTAAGCCCCTTGCAAGCGCGGCAGGATTTCGGTGAGACGATCAATGATGTTTTCCTTTTTTGATTGTGCCAGAAGATGCAGGATGACTTCGGTATCGATGGTTGATTGAAAAATGGCCCCACCCGCTTCAAATTCGTGACGAATTTGGGCTGCATTAACAATATTGCCATTATGCGCCACCGAAAGCGCCCCACGGGCATAATTAATGGTAAAGGGTTGGCAGTTTTTGAGAATAGAAGCTCCCGTTGTTGAATAGCGCACATGCCCGATGGCCAACTCACCACGAAGATCATCCAAAATTTTATTGGTAAAAATATCGGCCACATGTCCCATGGCAATATGCCCAATCAGATGCCCCCCATCGTTAGAAACGATACCTGCACTTTCCTGCCCTCGATGCTGAAGTGCATACAAGCCAAGATAGGCCAGTTTGGAAGCTTCAGGGTGATTATAAATGCCAACGATACCGCACATAATTTTTGGTAAGGACAGGTCGCGACCTGTCCCTACATTCCAAAAATACCCTTCTCAAATCCTTCGGACCAAATTTTTTCCAATTCATTCCGGGACTTTTTGATCCACACATCACCTTTACTTGAGGTAATGACAAATTGGTCAGGAACCACTTCCCCCAAAACCATGAACGAAACGCCCCCACTTTGAGCCCTCTTTTTGACTTCGTCAAGGGCTGAGGGCGATAAAGAAACCACCACTCTTGATTGTGATTCAGAAAATAATAACAAGTCTTTACGAATACTTTCTTCAAGTTTTACACTAACTCCAAATTTTCCTCCTCCGAAACAGGATTCAGCCAGAGTGAGGCTAAGCCCCCCTTCTGAAATATCATGGGCTGATTTTAGAAGTCGGCTTTCAATTAAAGACAACAAAAGGTTCCATAATTTTTGTTCCGTCTGAAGACACAACTTAGGGGGAAAGCCCTGGATTTTTCCATGAATCAAATTTAAATATTCTGAAGCGCCCAACTCTTCTTTGGTCTCTCCCAACAAAACAATAATATCTCCGGCATTCTTATAAAATTGATCGAGGGCCACACTCACATCTTCAAGCAAGCCCACCATACCAATCATCGGAGTGGGGTAAATGGAAACACCGTTTGTTTCATTATAGAAACTCACATTACCACTAATGACCGGAATATCAAAGCTGCGGCATGCTTCTGAAATTCCCTCAATGCACTCTACAAACTGATCCATGATTTCTGGACGTTCCGGGTTCCCAAAATTAAGACAATCCGTTAAAGCAAGTGGCTTGGCACCCGAGCAAACAAGGTTTCGCCCGCTTTCAGCAACAGCAATATGTCCCCCCGTACGAGGATCCAAATAACAATAACGACTGTTGCAATTGCTGGTGACAGCCAGGCCTTTTTGGGTGCCCTTAACCCTTAAAACAGCGGCATCCGAGCCTGGAAGAACAAGGGTGTTGGTCATCACCTGGTGATCGTACTGGCGATAAACCCATTTTTTGGAAGCGTTATTGGGATGCCCCAATATTTTTAAAAAACATTCCTCCAGATTTTGGGGAACAGGAATATCCTTTAAAGAAATTTTCTGGAGAGCCTCCAAATCTTGGGAACGTTTTCGAGGGCGGTCATAAACAGGGGCTTTGTCGGTAATAGGCAGAATGGGAAGATCAAAAACTTTTTCTCCCTTAAACCATCCGACCACTCTTCCTGAATCGGTCACAACACCCACGGGGCTTGCATCCAAGTCCCATTTAACAAAAATTTTCTTCACTTCTTCTTCGCGTCCTTTTTTGGCCACAAGTAGCATCCGTTCCTGCGATTCAGAAAGCATCATTTCATAAGGGGTCATTTTCTCTTCGCGGGTGGGAATTAAGTCAAGATTCATTTCAATACCGGAACCTGCACGGGAGGCCATTTCAAAGGAGGAACTGGTAAGACCCGCCGCCCCCATGTCTTGAATGCCCACAATACAATCAGTCTGCATCAGTTCCAGGCAGGCTTCCAAGAGTTTCTTTTCAGTGAAAGGATCCCCTACTTGAACAGTGGGACGTTTTTGTTCGGCCTTGTCATCAAAAACATCGGAGGCCATCGTGGCCCCATGAATACCATCGCGCCCTGTTTTAGCGCCCACATAAAAAACGGGATTCCCCACACCCGAGGCATATCCCTTAAAAATCTTGCTCTGTTCCACCAACCCGACAGTCATGGCATTGACCAAAATATTCCCATTGTAGGAAGGATCAAAAACAACATCGCCTCCGACTGTTGGAATGCCCATGCAATTACCATAACCGGCGATACCCGAAACAACGCCACTTACCAGATAAGGTGTTTTGGGATGGTCGACACTTCCAAAACGGAGAGAATTCAGATTGGCAATGGGCCGGGCCCCCATGGTGAACACATCACGAAGGATGCCCCCCACACCGGTCGCCGCTCCTTGGTAGGGCTCGATAAAAGAAGGATGGTTATGGGACTCCATTTTAAAAACCACGGCCAAGCCATCTCCAATATCGACAATGCCGGCATTTTCTCCCGGCCCCTGCAATACACGAGGGCCCTTGGTGGGAAATCCCTTTAAAAATTTGCGGGAGCTTTTGTAGCTACAGTGCTCCGACCACATCACTGAAAAAATCCCCAGCTCAACAAGATTGGGCTGGCGACCAATTAATTGAAGAATTAATTGGTATTCATCAGGGGTGATATTGTGCTGTTTTAATAATTCAGGCGTTATCATTATTAATGTACGGGCGAACCTTGCCTGCCCGCCTCAGGAGGGTGTTCGCCCCTACGTGTTCATCAACGATTCAAAAATAAATTTTCCGTCATGGCCTCCAAGAGCCTCTTCAGAAACACGTTCCGGATGGGGCATCATGCCCAAAATATTTCCCTTTGGGTTGCAAATACCGGCAATATTAGCCCGTGCCCCATTGGGGTTAGCTTCTTCAACAATTTCACCCTGGGCATTGGCGTATTGAAAAATGATTTGGCCGTTGTCTTTGAGTTTTTTTAAACCATCATCATCGATAAAATAATTGCCTTCCATATGGGCAATGGGGATTCGATATGTTTTGGTTTTGGAC
>MGPH01000046.1:0-15812 GCA_001797365.1 Deltaproteobacteria bacterium GWA2_45_12 | reverse complement strand
GAAATCCGTTACAAATACCCAAAACCTTTCCGCCTTTCTCTGCGTGTTCTTTTACCGCCCGCATGATGGGCGAAAAGCGGGCGATGGCCCCACAACGCAAATAATCCCCGTAAGAAAACCCTCCCGGCAAAATGACAACATCGGCTCCACCAAGATTATTTTCCTTATGCCAAACATAACTGGCTGTGGCTCCCATGACTTCCGATACAACATAATGACAGTCGGCATCACAGTTTGAACCCGGAAAGACAACAATGGCAAATTTCATGTTAGGTTAAGGTAACAACAGGCAATCCTGTTATCACGAGTTGTTTATTCTTCTAGCTGGAAGGAAAAATCTTCAATGACTGTATTGGCCAGTAATTTTTCGCTTATTTGATTTAAAACTTGTTTGGCCTTGGGAGAATCACAATTTTTCAACTCAACTTCAAAATATTTTCCAACACGTACAGAGACAACTTCTTTTTGCCCCATGCTTTGAAGAGCTTTAAGAATGGCTTCCCCCTGTGGATCCAAAACCCCTTTTTTTAAACTGACGAATACTTTGGCTTTCATATTATGATGTACGGGCGGGGAAATTCCCGCCCCCACGTTATTTTGATTGCATCACCCTATCAAAAACCGTTTTATAGGCCTCTTCTACTCCGCCCATATCCCGACGGAAACGGTCTTTATCCAGCTTTTCATCCGTTTTCTTGTCCCATAAACGACAAGTATCGGGGGTTACTTCATCACCTAAAAGAACATCCCCCTTAAACAAACCAAACTCCAATTTAAAATCAATCAAACGGATTTCCATGGAATCAAAAAATTGGGACAAACAGGTGTTTATCATCAAGGCATAATTACGGATGGTTAACAATTGTTGCTGATGACACAAACCTAAAATCAAGGCAGCATCATCATTGAGAAAGGGATCCCCCAGCGAATCATCTTTAAGGCAAAACTCGAGCAAGGGTCGTGAAAGGACCAATCCCTCTTCTTTTCCATAACGTTTGGCAAAGCTGCCGGCAGCCACGTTGCGAACAATGACCTCCAAAGGAAGCATGGTGAGTTTTTTGATGAGCATTTCACGATCGGAAAGTTTTTCGACAAAATGGTTTTGAATCTTGTTCTGGGACAGCAACTGAAAAAGACGGGATGAAATGGAATTATTGACAATGCCCTTGTCTAAAATGGTCCCCTTTTTCTGATTATTGAAAGCAGTGGCATCATCTTTAAAATAAGCAATATAAAGATCGGGATCATTTGTCTTATAAATGATTTTCGCCTTTCCTTCGTAAAGTTTTTCTTTTTTCTCCATGACTACTCCTTGAAAACACGGTTAAAGATGGCATCGATGTTCCGTAAATAATGATTGATGTCCAAAAGCTCATCAATTTCACTTGATGAAAGATGGCGCATAATTTTGGAATCCGACTTTAAACTTTGCGCAAAATCGGCCCCTTCATCCCATACCTTCATGGCATTGGTCTGCACCAAACGATAGGCATCTTCGCGGGAACAACCTTTGTCGGTCAAGGCGATCAAAATGCGTTGTGAGAAAAACATTCCCTTCATGGAATCAAGATTTTTCTTCATGTTTTGTGGGTAGACCACAAGTTTCTCAATAATTCCCGCCATGCGATGGATCATGAAATCAAGGGCAATGGTGGCATCAGGGGCAATCACCCTTTCAGCCGAACTGTGTGAAATATCGCGTTCATGCCAGAGTGGCACATTTTCAATGGCCGTAAGGGCATAGCCACGAAGCAGGCGGGCCAAACCGGTGACGTTTTCGCTCAAAACAGGATTTCGTTTGTGGGGCATGGCCGAGGATCCTTTTTGTCCGGGTGAAAAATATTCCTCCACCTCAAGAACCTCAGTCCGTTGAAGATGCCTAATTTCGACAGCCATTTTTTCTATGGTGCTGCCAACAAGGGATAAAACCTGGAAATAATAAGCATGCCGGTCACGGCTAATGACTTGTGTCGTGATGGGATCTGCTTTTAAACCAAGTTTTGCACATACATATTCTTCTATTTGAAGATCGGTATGGGCAAAAGTGCCCATGGCCCCCGAAAGCATCCCCACGGCAATGGTTTCACGCGCATCTTCAAGGCGGCCACGATTGCGCTTCATCTCTTCATACCATTGGGCCAGTTTCCATCCGAAGGTAACCGGTTCGCCATGAATGCCGTGCGAACGGCCAATGGTCAGCGTGTTTTTAAATTCATGCGCCCTCAATTTTAATACGGACAGAAGACGATCAATCCCTGCCAGCAACAAATCAGAGGCTTGAGTTAACTGAACAGCAAGGGCTGTATCCAAAATATCCGATGAAGTAAAACCACGATGGATATAACGCGCCTCAGGCCCCACAAATTCGGAAACAGAGGTCAAAAAGGCAATGACATCGTGCTTTAACTCGCGTTCCAGTTGGTCAATGCGTTCAATATTAAACTTGGCCTTGGCTCTTACTTTCTTGCTGACATCCTTGGGGACAACACTTGCTTCCTCAAGTGCTTCAAGGGCCAGCAATTCAATTTCGAGCCATATTTGGAATTTGTTTTCAGGCTCCCAAATACGAGCCATTTCACTACGTGAATAACGTGGAATCATAAGGAGCGCCTTCTATACACCAGCTTTTTTGTGGCCGCAAACATAAAGATGGATAGTTGCACTATCCTTATGGAAACTGTAAACTATCCAAGTTGTCTTATTGTTTAATAGAGATAAAAGGGCTATGCGTTTTAAAAATTTAATTATTTTAACAGTTTACCTTGGGTTTCTTATAGGGCCTTCCCTTCATGCCCAAGAAGCCCCACCCCCCCTTGATGAATCAGATGAATTTTCTGATTTATCAGAAACAAATGCTTTAGAAGAGCCCGATTCTACCGAAGTCAACACAGACTTATCCGAGTTGGAGGATCCTCCCAACCCGGCGGAAAACATCCTTGACTCTCCTTCTTCGGTTCTAGAAGAAGAAGAACCAACAGCAGCTTCCCATGAAATTATTTTTAGTTTCACCTCAAAAGTCCAATTCTTTGCCTGGACCAGAACAAAAGAAGGCATCAAGGCCAGTGAAGAGCCCTATATGGAAGTCGACTACACCAATGAATGCCACACTTCCCTTGAACTTTCCGAAAAAAAACAGATTAAAAAAGTGGTCTGTGATGTCACCAGTGATCGTGGGGGCTCTCTTGCCGCCAATGAATTTTTTGAATGCCGGCTTGATATTGATATTAATGACATGGATGCCGAAGTTTCAACGCGCATCATCAAAACGCAAAAAAAACAAGCTTCGCGTCCAGGGGATGTGAATACAGACCTTACGGAAGAAAAAACGACCCTGGCCCTGAAAATTCATTTTACCGATGACGCCAAGGAAAGCTGGTATTCATTGTGCACCGATTTTGGATCAGGAAGTCAGTTGAATACAGAAGGTGAAAAAGAAAATTATAATCTTGAGGTCATAAAAAAAATAACACCCGGCATTTCATCGATTGTCGTTGAAGATTTTGATCCCACCACCAGCACAAGAATAAGCCTCACCACAGAAGACACCATTATTGAAGACACCGACATTGCCAATAATATTTCCCTTTCAGGCGAAGGTTTTATCAGTATTGAACCTGAAAAATAATTCCATCATCTGGCAGACAATAAATACCGGCGAATAAACTCATCCAAATTTCCATCCAAAACATCTTGGGTTTGAGAGGATTCATAATTGGTGCGGTGGTCCTTCACCATTTGGTAGGGCTGTAGAACATATGAACGAATCTGTGAGCCCCAAGCGATGTCTTTTTTATTTGCCTCCACTTTTTCTTTTTGGGCCATGCGTTTTTCCATTTCAACTTCATAGAGGCGCGCTTTAAGCATTTTCATGGCCACGGCACGGTTTTGGTGTTGCGAACGCTCATTCTGGCATTGCACCACAATACCGGTAGGAATGTGCGTCATGCGGACCGCGGAATCCGTCTTATTAACTTTTTGCCCCCCCGCTCCACCGGCACGATAAGTATCAATACGCAAATCGGCTTCTTTTACTTCAATATCAATATCATCCTCGACATCGGGATAGACAAAAACAGAGGCAAACGATGTATGGCGACGCTTATTGGCATCAAAAGGAGAGATGCGTACCAGACGATGCACACCTATTTCAGCTTTTAAATATCCATAGGCATAAGATCCTTCCACCATCACGGTCACAGAACGGTACCCCGCCCCATCGCCGTCGGTAAAATCAATGATCTGGGTTTTGTAGCCCCTGGCTTCACAAAAGCGAATATACATTCTAAGTAAAATAGAAACCCAATCACACGACTCAGTACCCCCAGCCCCAGCATTAATTTGAAAAAAAGCCCCATTGGCGTCATTGGGGCCTGAAAGCATCTTGGCCATTTCCAGTTTTTTAAGGGCTTCTTTAGTCGCAAGAACTTTTTGCTCTGCCTCAAGAAGGGTGGCCTCATTTTGGGCTTCCATCCCCAATTCAATCAAGACTTCGCTGTCTGAAACGAGACTTTCCGCACTCTTCCAGTTTTCCAATTGTTTTTGAAGGATATCTATTTCCTTGGAAACAGTTTTGGCATTTTGGGAATCATTCCAGAACTCAGATTCTTCGGATTGTTTTTTAAGAAAAGTCAATCGATCGGATTTTTGAGCGACTTCAAAGTGACCTCCGAAGTTCATCCAGATTGTTTTTCATCAACACTAATTCTTCTTTAAGATCATTGGCCATTTTGTTTTCTCCTTACAAACGAGATCAGAATAAATATAAAAACCATGAAAATCGCAAGATAAACTACCCAATCACCATAACGGGTATAAAAAGTCTTGTGGTTTAAGGAAACAAAACTTCCCAAGAGTACTGTCTGATTCCAGGGAGGAATAAAACTGGTTACTTTCCCACGGGCATCAATAATAGCCGTAACCCCCGTATTGGTGGCTCTTAACAAAAAACGTCTGTTTTCCAAAGCTCTCATTTGAGAATAAACAAGATGCTGGTATTGACCCGATGTGTTTCCATACCAGGCATCATTGGTCATATTCACCAAGACAGTGGCCCCTGCCAGGGTTGACTGGCGCGCCAAATCAGGGAAAATGTCCTCGTAACAAATAAGGGTTCCAAAAAAGTCATTTTTCCAATGAAATAAAGCGGCATCGCGTCCGGGGATGAATTCTCCAATGGCCTTTGTAAGGTTGCCGGCAAAAGAAAGCCATGTTTGAAAAGGAATGTATTCTCCAAAGGGTACAAGATGACGTTTGTGATAAACACCCAAGACCTTGTTTTCATCATCAAGGAAAAATGCTGAATTATAAATCTGCGAATTATCAGTCCCGCGACTGCTCACAGCCCCTAAAATGACATGGGTTTTCATTTTTGGATTGTCGCTAAAAGCCAGATTGACGGGCCAATCAAGATCAACGGTAAAAGGATAAGCCGTTTCCGGCCATATAACCAAACCAACTCCCTGTTCTGCCGCCAACTGTGTCATCTCAACATGTTTTTTAATATTGTTCTGGGCATGCTTATAATCCCAACGGATATCTTGGGGGATGTTTCCCTGAACCAATCCCACCAACTCACGTTGTTCTCTTCCCTGATCAAAATCCTGGAAAGAAGGGACCAATAAACTCGCCACCACAGAAACCAACATGACAAGGGCTGCCCCAATAAGACGACTGACAAGTTGATATCGATAGGAAGCTACAAACAAGGAGCGCAAAACCTCGAAGAGAAGACCGTTGACCAAATAAATAACGGCATTCAATCCAAAAACGCCCGTCCATTCTATCCATTGAAAATATCCAAGATAATTTCCCTGGGAATAACCCGGCAGGGCCCAGTGAAAACCTCCCGCCGGAAAATAAGTGCGGGCATAATCAGAAGCCACCAAAAAAACGGTACTCACCAAAAAAAAAGGAAGATTTGTTTTACAAACCACTTTTTGCGCCAGGCTTAAAAAACCGGCGAAAAAAGTGGCCATCATCCCCACCAAAACAATCAAAACACCGGCTCCCTGCAAAGAGGTAAGCCCGCCAAAATTGGTGATGGCAAGCATGATCCAGTAAAGAATGATCCCATAAAAAATAAGGGAGGTAATCCAGGTGATCTTGAAATTTTTTTTCAATGACGATGGATCAAGGGCAAAATAAAGAGGGATAAGATAAATCCAGGCCAGAAATCCCATATCAGGAAGTTTGTATCCCCAAAATACAGAGGGATAAATAACAGCCCCCAAAATACCGGAAGCCAAAATAGCCAATAAAGTGAGCATAATCTCTGTAAGGACAATCCTAGGATTGTCCCTACGAAACATCAACCAACAAGTTTCATCAATTCACGTTCCTTCTTTGACATTATCTTCCAGTCCCTCTCCGTTTGGTGGTCATACCCCAGCAAATGTAAAAATCCATGAACCACTAGAAACATCACCCGTTCTTTTAAAGAAATACAAAAAGTTTTAGCCTGTTTTTTAGCTGTATCTAAAGAAACAACAATATCTCCCAACAATTCTTTTGAATCCAAGGGAAAACTCAAAACATCCGTTGCGCCTTTTTTCTTCATGAATTTCAGGTTAAGACGTGCGATGGCAGGGTCATCAATGAAAGTAAGCCCCAGGGCCAGATGGGGCAACTTGAGATGGCGTGCCATTTTTTTAATCCTTTTTTCGAAATAAGGGCGAGATATTCGAATCCGCGACTTGTTGGTGATGATGACTTGCATCTTTTGCCTTGTCTTTCATTTCATGAACATCAGCTACTTTGCCAAGAAGAGCTCCTTCGGGATACTCGATGCGCTGATGATAAATACCAACCAGTATTTTACAAAAAGCCTCCGAGATAAGGTGCAAGTCCCTTAAGGTGAGGTCACATTCATCTAACTGCTCATCCACAAAATGTTGGTTAACCATTTTTTCAACGGTCGCCTGAATTTTATGCGCTGCTTTTTCCGGCAAAGCTCTCACAGCCCCCTCAACGGCATCGGCCATCATGATGATACCGGCTTCCCTGCTTTGGGGTTTCGGCCCGTCATATCTAAAATCACGCTCGTCAACCTCTCCATACTTATCTTCCATCTTTTTGGCATTATTAAAAAAGAACCCTATCAACTTCGTCCCCTGATGCTGCGGAATCATGTCAGCAATGCGCTGAGGCAGTTTATGTTCCTTGGCCATTTGAATGCCATCTTTGACATGGGCTTCAATAATAAGGGCACTCATCGATGGCGCCAATTTATCATGCGGATTTTCCCCTTTTTGGTTTTCAATGAAATACTCCGGTTTTTTCATTTTACCAATATCATGATAATAAGAAGCAACCCGCGCCAAAAGTGAATTGGCTCCGATCGCCTGGGCCCCTGCCTCGGACAATATGCCCACAATCTGGCTGTGATGATAAGTCCCCGGTGTGCGTACGATCATTTCTTTAAGGAGAGGGTGGCTCAAGTTAGCCATTTCCAAAAGTTTGATATCGGTGGTGTAATTAAAAAGTGTTTCAGCAACGGGTGCTAAAATAAGAACCAGCATGGCTGTCAAAATACCTCCCCAAAAACCCATGAGACAATGAAGGGACATTTCATATAACGATAGTTGGCCTGTATCTTTAAGAACATCAATGAGACTTAAGCTTAAAATGGTGACAGCATTGATAAGCCCCGTATAAGCCCCACTGAGTAATACCGCTGATCTTTTGTCGAGATGGGCAATGGCATGAGCCGCAAAGACGCTGCTGATAAGGTAATAAACAGTAAGCTCCAGATTATTGTCCAAGAAAACTCCGCAAAAAAGACTCACAATCACGGAAAAAATGAGGGCAATTTCAGAATTAAGGGTGAAGCGAACAAGCATTGCCCCCGCTGCCACGGGAATGCCGTAATAAAAGGCTGAAAAAGGCAGTGGATAAGGAAGAGCGTCCCGAATCGATGAAGCCATAAAAACGCCGAATCTTAAAACCATCATGAAGAAAAGAAGGTTCACACCCAAAAAAATGAGATCTTTACGCGTTGGCTTGAACTTACGGATGTATTTGGATGCATAATAATAAACGATCAGTAGGACCAGGTTTACAAACAGGGCAATACCGATGAACTTAAGCCATTTGTTTGACTGATGTCGGGCCTTGCGAATTCCTTCGATAACCGTAAGATGCCAGGGTTCATAGCGATCCCCATTACGGATAATGGATTCCCCTTGTTTTATTTTAATGATGACACTTTTAATATTGCTGGCGGCTTTTTCTTTTCGAAAATCGGTTTCACGCCCATTATAGATGAGATTGGGCTTGATAAACTGGCGAACAATTTCAAGAAAGGGCTTGAATTCATCCATGTTCACCAAATCGGGCTTGATGGAGGAAAGTTTTTTGTCGATTTCCCTCAAATCCGAAACACCATCGGTTTGGTGGATCATCTCTTCAGCATAAGGTTCCCCTTCCAATTTTCTCAAAATAAAACCTTTTTCCAGCAAGGGTTGCAATTCTTGGCGGCTTAATATGAGGGGAGAACGCAAAATCTCACTTACAAAAAGAACCAAACTGCGCTGCAAGTTAAGATTGAACTGGCTTTGCCTTATCAGTGTGTATTGGTCTTCATTTACTTCAACTCCCATTCGTTCAATAAAATTCTTTTTGATTTGTGACTCAAGTTCAGTGTCAAAATTCTTGTTTTGGACTAAAAAAAGCCGCGCTTGCTCAAAACTTTCCTGTATTTTTTTAACAGCATCCTGTTCAATAGAAGGATCAAAATCATAAAGTGGGGCAACATTATCAACAGCTTCCTGCCTTAGTTTTAAGGTCGATTTTTCATCGACAATCTCATAATTTTGGTCGGCTTTGATGTCTTTGATGGCCACAGAGCCCACCTCATAAACTTGAGGAAGTTCATCGACCCTAAAAGTCATCAAAGAGGTGATGGTCAAGGACAAAAATAAAATCAGGAAAACATTGATCCATGTTTCCTTTTTTTCCATTTTTTCCATTTTTTGTTTTTCAATTTTCATGAAAACCCTCTTTTTTTTAAACATCCCCTATTTGTAGATTCCCACGAGCTTACATCTACTATAAAAGCGCCACAGGCGCGCTGAGGGGGAGGCTCCAGCGGCTTTGCCGATGGAGGGGGCGACGCGAGCCCCTATGATAGCTTCTCATCATTCTCATAGGCTTCCACAATGGCCTGGACCAAGGGATGGCGTACCACATCAATGGGTGACAATGTATGGATACAAAGCCCCTGCACCTTTTCCAAAACGCGCACAGCATGCATTAACCCTGACACCTTGTCACGGGGCAAATCGATTTGCGTGGGATCCCCTGTAATCACTGCTTTAGAACCCTGCCCAATGCGCGTCAGGAACATTTTCATCTGCTCCTTGGTGCAATTTTGGGCTTCATCCAAAATAACAAAGGCCTGACTCAAAGTACGTCCTCTCATGAAAGCCAGGGGGGCCACTTCTATCTCCCCTTTCTCGAGCATCTTGGTGGTTCGTTCAAAATCGAGCATGTCATGCATGGCATCGTATAAAGGAGTGAGATAAGGGTTCACTTTTTCAACAAGACTCCCCGGTAAAAATCCCAATTTTTCCCCTGCCTCAATGGCAGGGCGGGTTAAAACAATGCGTTCCACCTGGCCTTTGAGCAGAGAGGTCACGGCCATGGCCATGGCCAGATAAGTTTTTCCGGTACCTGCAGGGCCGATACCAAAAACAAGATCATACTTGCGAATGGCCTCAACGTATAATTTTTGCCCCATTGATTTTGGATAAATGACCCGTCTTTTTGCAGGAACAAAAATGGAATCAAGATAAAGATCGTGAAGACTGGCATTACGATTTTCGGTGAGCACACGAACAGCGGCTTCAACATCATGACCGGTGACGGGATATCCTTTTTTAAGCAGGGTATAAAGCTGATCCAGAGCCGACTGGGCAAATTCGATTTTTTCAATTTCCCCTTCCAAAGCTAACTCGCCGCTTTTTTCATGGATGGCAATTCCCAGTTTGTTTTCTAACGAACGAAGGTGGGCGCCTTGGGGCCCAAAAAGGTTCTGGGCCAAATCGTTGTCATCAAAGCGAAGCTGGACCACATTTGATTTTCGTCTTCCCATTATTTTTTCTGTGGGGCTCCTTCCCCATAAAGATGAATCAAAACTTCCCGACGTGCAAGCTTGTTGTCAAAATCAAAAAGAATAACTTCCTGCCATGCCCCCAAAAGAAGTTTTCCATCCTGAACGGGAATGCTCACAAAAGGATGAAGCATGGCCGCTTTCACGTGAGCTTCAATACTTCCCGATCCGGATTTACGCACGGGTGTGGGAGCCTTTGACTCCTGCACCATGCTGTTAAGGATATTTTTTACTTCCTGATGAATTTGAGGATCGTTTTCCAAACAAGTGACAGCAGCTGTGGATCCGGGAACAAAAACAGTTAAAATACCGTGTAAAATTTGAGATTCCCTTAACGCCCTTTTAACATCATGCGTCAGGTTAAAAACATCCATTTGGCTGGTGGCATTGAAATAAGCTTTAAGCAGGTAATTCATTTTTTTAAAGTGTATCCCATTGTGTTCCCCTTGGCAAGAAACCGATAAGACATTAACATATTGATATTATTCTATTTATTTTGAAATAAAAAGATCGGTTTTTCCACACCTTTGAAGGAAAAAACAACGATAATTAATAATGAAAAGAGGGTTTTATCTCCAGGGAGGTTGTTTGGTAGAATAAGACGTCATTATGAGCCTAGAAAAAGTCAACAAATTACAGCCATCCCAAGCTTTAGGAGCCAAAGCCAAAACTTCTGCCTCGAAAAGCTTTACTGAAATTTTGGATCAACGGTATAAATCTCAGGGCAAGCCCCGGACCCAAGATTCCGTCCGCCTAAGGCCGGACGGGGTTTTGACCCAGCAAGGCGCGTCCCCGAAGCCAACGGGCGTAGGGGATAAAAAACAAGAATCCGAAAGCATGCAGGTTCCCCATAGTCTTGTAGGAAAAAAAGCAGATCCTTTTTTCAAGCCCCTTCCGGCAGGAAGCACAGCCACCTACCAAAGCCCCACTAAAATTTCGGCAGAAACCCAAGGTGTCAAAATAGATAAAAATCCTTCCAAGAAATTGCATGTGGAAGGAAAAATCACTCCCACCCAGTTAAGAAAAACAGCCAGCGTTTCATCTTCTTCAAATGCGATTCCCAAAAACATGGAATCCTACCGTCCGCTTATTGAAAAACACGCCCAGATCAACAATCTCGACCCCAATTTACTGGCGGCCCTTATCAAACAAGAATCCAATTTTAGACCCGATGTTGTCTCACACGCCGGTGCCATGGGCCTGACCCAACTCATGCCCGGAACGGCCCGTTCCGTAGGCGTAACCGACCCTTTAAACCCCGAACAAAGCATTGCCGGGGGCGCGCGTTATTTACGCCAGATGCTCGACCGGTTTAATGGCAATACCGAACTGGCCCTGGCGGCCTACAATGCCGGCCCCGGAGCTGTCGCCCGCTATGGTGGCATCCCTCCATTTCGTGAAACAAGGCGCTATGTTCAGTCCGTTACCGCCAATCTTGAAAATATCCGCTCCACGGGCCTTTTTGCCAGCACCTCCCCTCCCAAAACTCGTGTCTAGCTAAAGGCGGCTCGCGAGCCGCCCCTACAAATTTAAAAAACCTTTCATCATTTCTTCCATTTCCCTTAACTTCCCTGCCTCCATCCATTTCACCTTCTTCTCTTTTCTAAACCAGGTCATTTGTCGTTTGGCATATTGGCGTGTGTTGATTTTTATCTGTTCAACAGTTTGGTTTAGTGAAATCTTCCCTTCAAAATAGGGTTCCCATTCTTGATATCCGATGGTTGTTTTTAAAAGATCGCACCACCCATAATGGCTTACCAAATTCCTTACTTCCGCTTCCAAACCGGCTTCTATCATGGCATTGACGCGTTTGTTTAAATGTCGAACCAGTTTTTCCCTTTCACACAAAAACCCCAGCATTAAAAAATCATAACGGGATTTTTGAAAACCATGTTCTTCCTGAATCTGGGACTGGGGCTTGCCTGTTAGTTCATAAACCTCAAGCGCGCGAATGATGCGGACAGGGTCATGGGGATGAATGGTTGCCGCCGAAACAGGATCGACTTTTTCAAGTTCTTTATAAAGAGCCAAGAGCCCCTCATTTTTAATGACATCTTTAAGACGCTTTCGGATCTCTGCATTTGCTTTGGGGCCGGAAAGTAGACCGTAAAGAAGCGCCCGCACATAGAGCCCGGTTCCCCCCACAATAATGGGGAGGCGATTTCGACCGTGGACACTGGCGATAACTTTGTCTGCTTCTTCAACAAACTTGGCGGCATCCCAGGAAGAATGAGGCCCCAAAAAGCCATATAAATGATGCGGCACTTCAAGCAAGGCCGTCTCGGAAGGTTTGGCCGTTCCTATGTTGATTTCCTTGTAAAGTTGGCGTGAGTCGGCATTGACAATTTCACCGTTGAATTTTTGCGCCAAATGAAGGGCCACCTCGCTTTTTCCAACACCCGTAGGGCCAACCAGGACGATTATTTTTTTGTTTGGTAGTGAATTAGGCATCCCGATTTCTGTCCCCCCATCACACAATCCTCTTAAACCACTTTTCAATCTCATAACGAGTGACCTCCACAGAAACAGGTCTCCCGTGCGGACAAAAAGACGTAAAATGATATTGGTCCAATTCCCTCACCATGGCTTTCATTTCTTCAAGAGTGAGCAAATGATGGGCCCTAATCGCCCCATGGCAGGACATGCGTGCCAGTACTGCGTGTAATTGATCGATTAGTGAAGTGAGCTTTCCTTTTTCCAAAACATCCCCCACCAAATCTAAAAGCAGGGATTTTACATCCAGTTTTTTAAACAGGGCCGGTTTGGATTTGACAACAAAAGTGTTTCCCCCAAAAAAATCCACCTCAAGCCCCATTTTTTTAAAATCATCCAAATACGGCCCTACGATGGCTGTTTGAGAAGGGTTCAAGTCAAAGTTTTCAGGAATCAATAAATGTTGTGAAGGGATTTCTCCTTCCTTGTATTGCAAAAGCAATTTTTCAAATCCAATGCGTTCATGGGCGGCGTGCTGGTCAATAAGAATGAGCTTGTCGTCACTTTGGCATAAAATATAAGTCCCCCAAAACTGCCCCAGCACTTCCATGGAGGCATAGGGGGTTTGACCAAATTGGATTTGTTTTTGGGAGATATTTCCCTCCGGACTTTGATGCGTTGGTCGTATTTCCGTAGGGGCGCTGCTTGCCGCGCCCCTAAAAACATCGGATTCGGATTGAAATTGAAATGGCAAAGATGGGGGCGCAGCAAGCGGCGCCCCTACGGTATCGTGTGTCGGGGCGTGCCGTGCACCGTCCATCGCCTGATTCCACGGCGCCGCCTCCAGAATTTTCCTTACCGCTTCATAAACCAAACGATGGATCACCTGACTTTGCGAAAAACGGACTTCCGTCTTTGCCGGATGCACATTCACATCCACCATTTCAGAAGGAATTTTCAAAAAAACAATCGAAAAAGGATAACGGCCCTTCATGAGCAAATCACGATAGGCTTCCATGGTGGCGTGATGCAAAACCTTGTCCTTAACCGGGCGGTTGTTCACAAAAAAATACATGTTTTTATTGTGGGAACGCGAAATTTGTGGATGCCCGGCATATCCCACCGCTTCCAGCCCCGAATGCCCTATTTGGAATGGATAACAATATTGTTCTGTTTCTTTTCCAAACAATTCAAAAATTCTTTCTTTAAAATGGGACCCGCTTTTTACATAAAAAATCTTTTTTTGGTCACAGGTCAAACTGAAACCAACTTGGGGGTTCGCCAGAGCCATGGAAATAAGAATGTCATGGATATGAGCCAATTCAGTGTCCGCACTTTTTAAAAATTTAAGCCTGGCTGGAGTGTTATAAAACAAAAATCGCAGAGCCACCGTTGTGCCCTGGGGATGGGGCGCTTCTTTTCTTTCTGAAAACTGCCCTCCTTCGCAACCAATTTCATGGGCGAACTCAGGCTCCACACGGCTAGTCAGTGTCAGTTTGGAAACCGAAGCCATGCTGGCCAAGGCTTCCCCACGAAAACCAAAACTTGAAATGGCATACAGATCATTTTCAGTGCTGATTTTGCTGGTTGAATGGCGCGCCAACGCCAGTTTGAGTTCGTCTTTTGAAATTCCAACCCCGTTATCGCGTACCAAGATAAGCTTCTTACCCCCGTCTTTTAATTCGACATCAATTTGAGTGGCTCCGGCATCCAAACTATTTTCCACCAGCTCTTTAACTGCCGAAGCCGGCCGTTCCACCACCTCGCCTGCGGCGATTTTGTTGATGAGATGGTCTTCGAGTAGATGAATGGGGGGCATAGAGATCATTTTTTATGCAAACTTCTTTCTAATAACAATCAAAAAGACTTCTTAGTTGAATATTTCATCTTGAGTAATTCCCTCTCCTCTTGACAATTCATCCTCTTTAACGCATTGCGTCTTGACCTCACAAGAATGCCGTATTACAGCCCAAAAGCTTTTTTTAGAAAACCCGAAACATTTCAGAAAACTAACCGATAACAAATACAGAATGAAAGTTTTTAAAAATCCATTCAAATTCCTCTCCTGTCTTATTTCTGCCGTCCTTATTCTTAGCTCGTATTCGTGCGGCAGCATGATGGAAAGTGACGAACAAACAACCAATCACCTGACCGCCGCCGCTCTTGTCGCGCCCTTATGGGATAAATCTGTACGTTGCATGAATATTACGCTTGAAGGGAATGCCCATATCGCATGGATGTCGTTGGACCGTTCAGAAGATTACAAAGAATTTAATATTGAATCGTATAATTATACGGATCACCGTGGCCGAAAAAAAAATGTTGCCACCGAACAAAAAATTTCAGACCTGGTAGTAGAAAATTTGTTTCCCCAAAATCAGATTAATGTATGCATGGCCTATCATCCTCTTCATGCCCTTGATTCAAAAAAGGGGGAAAAAAGCCATTTGGCCTATCTGCTTATTGTAACGGATAGCCCTACCACTAGAACCATTCGTGTGCAGTTAAATGGTGTTCCTCGTGGCCTTGGAAGCAACAAGTGTGGAGGCGCAGCAGCTATTGACCCTATTGAATATCACGCGAAGGCCGGGAAAATTGATTTGTATGTGTGCGACACCGTAGTAGCAGAACAAGACCTGGTTACAGACGCTGAAAGACCAAATACTAATTTTACGAAAGTCCCTGTTGAAGGAACTTTTAATTTCTACCAGGTGGATGATCAAACATTGTGTTTGATAGGCAGAGAATTAGGAGCACCACCTTCAATCCCTGATTTTATGCTACCTGTTCCACCTGTTGATGGTGTTCCTGAGAAAATATTGGAGGAAGGTTTAGAAGTTAGGGTAGAAGGCCTACATGAAGGAACTATAGGTGCAGACGGGGAATTATTATGGACAACCGTGACATTAAATGTAGGCGATATTGTGCCTGTCTCCCCCCTAAAAGTATCTAATGGAACATTAATTCCATCGGCACCTGATTGTCCAACATTCGCCACTCCTCCAAAAGGGACTGGAACAATCGATACCAATGAATTAATTCTAGTTGTTTCTGGTGAAGTTTTCAGTACGAATACCACTGTTAATGGATTTGGTATTGATGGTGCTTTGATTTTTGCAGTTCTTCACTTAGAGAAAATATAGAATTATTCAATTTCAATCTCACATGTAAAAGCACCTTTCCCTGCAGCAGCAAAATAATAATCTGTATCAGGATCTTCATATGGTGGCCGTATTGTTACTTCATCTGGTCCAGAATACCAAAAGTCCTG
>MGPH01000045.1 GCA_001797365.1 Deltaproteobacteria bacterium GWA2_45_12 | reverse complement strand
TAAATGTTTTCATGCCTCCTTATATCAAAAACCGGGGCTGTTGCCGATCATGAATTACTAAAAATGTTTCCCCGACAGGCTCCTAGGAGGCACAACATGGGGTTCCCAGAACCATCCTTTATCAATATCAAACTTGTCATTTCTTAAACGTTCAATCTCTCCCTCAAGAAAACGGTCTATTTCAAGCTGGTCAGAGGCATCCATGCGCTCAACTTGATCCAAATCCCCTTCAATATGTCCAATCTCACGATCCAATCGTTCTATTATTTTTTACTGACCACCGGCTTCTCGATGTTTTCCCTGCCTCTGGAGGTCATATTTATCATGGGCAGCGCTTTCCCTTAATGTTTTTTTGGTTTGTAAATCCTGTTTGAGTTGCCAAATTCTGTGCTGCCGATTTTTCATATTAGGAACGCCCCAAAGCAAGCCCGCCAGCCGCATAGGGCCTGGCTATAAAAGGTGTAAAAAAAGGCATGTAATTTTTTTAGATTTGGACAATCCCAGGATTGTCCCTACTTATCGAGGGATGAGGGGGAAGGTTGCTAGAAAATTTTCAGGCCGCCTTCACGCTGGCATTGGCCAATTGACCGCAAGCTCCTAGGATATCGCGCCCACGGGAGCGGCGAACGACGGCAATAAAGCCCTTGTCTAAAAGTATTTTTTGAAAACTGTATACCCACTCATCCGGGGGTCTTTTATATTTTGAACCCGAAAACTCATTAAAGGGAATCAGATTCACCTTGGCCTTCAATGTGGAAAGAATCTTGATCAACCGCTTGGCATCCTCCATCGTGTCATTGACCCCATGAAGCATGACATATTCAAAAGTAATCTTGTTTCTATTGGGCAAATGCATTTTGCGGCAAGCTTCAAAAAGTCTTTCAAGCGGATATTTTTTGTTGATGGGCATGATCCCATCGCGCACTTCATCGGTTGTCGCATTAAGCGAGATGGCAAGCTTGACACCGGTCTTGTCCCCAAATTTTTCAATTTCGGGGGCCAACCCCGATGTCGAAACAGTAATGTGATTTCGTGAAAAATTGTAACAGAGCTGATCAAGCAAAATTTCAAGGGCCGCATACAGGTTTTTATGGTTAGCCAAGGGCTCGCCCATGCCCATGAACACAAGATTGCTCAAGCGGCGGTCGTCACCCCTCTCCTTCATGTCGCGAATCACCGCCCCCACCTGATCGACGATTTCATAAATGCTCAAATTGCGAAAAAGCCCCATCGTCGCCGTTAAGCAAAAATCGCAATCCATGGCACATCCCACTTGGGAAGAAACACAGAGCGTGTTGCGCCCCTCGGCCGGGATAAAAACGCATTCGATATTTTTTCCATCCTCCAAGCCCAACAAGTATTTACGAGTGCCATCTTCTGAAAGCTGGGAAGTCACAACGGGAAGCCTCTTGATTTCAAAATTCTCCTCCAAAATAACGCGGCATTCTTTGGCAATATTGGTCATCTCGGCAAAAGAAGCTGCCTGCTTTTGATAAAGCCATTGCTTCACCTGAGTGGCCCGATAGCCTTCCATCCCAAATTCTTTAAGTTTTTCACTTAAATCATTGAGGCTTAGGGATTTAATATTGATCTTTTGGTTCATCATAGAATCTAGAGGGGTTTTATAAAAAAATGAAAGAATTTTCTAGAGAATTCCTCTTAAAAGCTAGGGGGATGAAGTTTCGTCATACTTTTTCATGATTTGTTTGACTTTATATTCTGAAATCAAAGCCATAACTACCCAAACCTTATCCTCTTTTTGTGGGTCGTCTGCTTTTAAAAAAGGATTTTGCCCTCGAGCATAGGCCGGAAGTATCATTTCTCTGGTTAAATCCGTTCCATCTGTTTTTAAAATATCGATTACCCCATCTAGAAGGTAAGTGGAATGGGAATTTAAAAGCACTTCACTCATGACTTCCCATTCATCGCTATCCAACAATCCAAGCGCCCCGAAACAGTATCTTAAAGTTTCCATTCTTTCCGCCATTTCCGGATCGGGAAGAACTTTAACTTCTTCTCGAGATAAAGATTGGAGAATTCCCCCGGTAGCCCTCCTCGAATAATCGTCATAAACAGGAGGTAAAAACTGATAGCCCTCTTTTCTTTTCAAGCTGTTCACAAAATGCCTGAACTGGGCGAAATTCAATTTTGAAAATTCCGGTCTTTCCTTCAAAACTTCTTTAAAATGATCAAATTCCCAACGGTTGATTCTATCTCCATCCGCCTCGGAATTTAAAATTCCATCTGCCATTTGTGGCGTGAGGACGGAAGTCTCTTCCCTATTTTCAATCGACCAAAAAGCAAGCACAGCCTGATACATGTGCTGATCCTGCGAATCCTTAAAATCATCCGCTCTTAAAATCATCGAAGCCGAAGGATATTGATCCATGCCTGTCTTATCGATGGGACATGCAAGCACTCCATGGCGTTTTAAAATTTTGGCTAAATCAAAGAACTGATTCACGGGAAAAGGGTGATTGGTATCGTTGAAAAACCCTTGGTGTATAAGGGCTTGGTAATCATCGACGGTCACTTCGGCTCCAGGAGCTATCTCACCGTCATCGGTTTGGTTAAAAACAGCATAGGCCGCCTCGGGACTGAAACATTCAAGAGAAACCTCTTTATTTAGTATATAAGTACTTAATTTTAATAAATATTTATAGGATCCCTCAAGGGCTTGGGGAAGATCTTTTGGAGGAGTGCAGGAGAAACTCATAACCCCCTTATTATCGAGAAAAATAAGAGAAAGTTGTGGCCCTGATTTTATTCCCTCTCCTCCTGGAGGAAGAACTCATGAGAAATGAAAAAATTATAATACCTGGATCGTGCCTACTTGAAGCTTGGGACGGGAAACCTGGCCGGAAAGGTTGAAAGGGTACCAACCCTGTTCATTTTTTTGTTTTTCAATAAGGACCAAAATGGAAAGGACTTCCTGGAGTTTTTGGGAAAATTGAAAGGAACCATTGACTGAAAGATGGGCAAAGCTCAGTTTACGGTTAATCTGCACACGTCCGGCTGCCTTTAAGGCCATGTCCGGGCCGGGAATATTCAGCTCTTTAACATCAAGCCTGCCTTTAGACAGAGTGGCCTTGAGAACAGCAGGATCATTTGCAGACAAAACAGTATCTGGAATCTCCAATTCAAAACCCTGGTACAAATCCATTTTTCCGGCCGCAATTTTTAGGTCTTTAAGCTTTAAATTTATTTCCCCCTCATTTTTTCCGACCTGTTCTGGATAAATTTCAGCCATGATATTTCCGTTGATCTCCCCGCTTAAAGGTATTTTGAGCCAGCCCGCCAGGAGGGGGAATTCGGCAAAATCCATCTGGTTTAAATCGACATCAAAGCGTTGCATGGTTTGGGACAGAAACATGTTTCCTTCCATGCCCCCTTTTTTACTTTTTAATTCAAACGAGGCATCCACGTGGCTGGCAAGTAAGGGAAGATAACTCACCCCAATTTTCAGCTCGGGCGTTTTAAGCAAAACAACGTCCCCTGTGGGTTTGGAAAGGACCAGTTCAAAATCTTTCAACGACGTTTTAAAGAAAAAACTGGGATCGATTTCCCCGACATTGATTTTGTAGGCCCCCTTGGATTGGATTTCAACCTGCGACAAAAAATAACGGACAAGGGTTTCAAAAGGGAAAAAAAGAACCAGAAAAAAGAAAAAGGCAAACACCCCCACCATAATGTGCAGCATCCAGGAAAGTATTTTATTATTCACTGGCCACCTCCTTAAGCTTGATGGTTGAAGCCTGGAGGGTGGCCGTTAGTTCCTGACGGCGTCGGTAGCGTGGTTTTATCTGAAATTTGGTTATTTTGATGGGGATTGACTGGTAATGTTCCAGCTTGTTTAAAAAATCAACCAGCTGCGAAAGAGAAACGGCATTCATGACAATATCAACACCCTCTTCGTCATAATAATCAGAGGAGGCCAGGGTAATAGGTTTTAGCTGTTCAATATTTGAACCAATTCCAACCTGGTTGGCTATCGATTCAACAGCGGTGGTCAGTGACCCACCTTTGGCAAATGATTTTTTCAAGGTTTCAAAACCGGCTTTCATGCCCTGATACTTGGCTATTTTATCGATAATTTCTTTTTGCCCCTGGTCTCCCTTTTTGACCGTTTGTTCCAGCTCTGAAAGCTTGGAAGAAGCGCACGAAATGGGAAGGACAATCAGGCACACCAAAAGAATAAAAAGTCCAATGGCCATGAAAACCTGCTGGCGTTGCTCCAAACCCAAAAAGGCATTATATAAATCTTCCGGATTGAGTCTTCCCAAGATGCCGTATTTTGAAGTGCTTGTTGCCATTAACCGTCCCCTTCTGCTTTCACATCCATCGAAAGTGAAAATTTGATTTCATCGTTAAGCCCCTTGGACACATTGCGTGTGGTCACGTTTTTGAAAAGTTTTGAACCACTTAAAGAGCTTTTCAGCTTATCCACGGCATCAAAGGAAGTGGTCCGTCCATCCAGACGGATCACATCACCGGTGTAATTAAGATCATCCACATCCAACATCACTTCTTCCTTGGGTGGAATAAGCTTTGAAATCTCAAGTAAAATTAGTGACGGTGTACGCACTATTCCCGTTCCCTGCAAGGCTTCCAACTGGGGCTCGATTTCGGCAATACGATTATTGATGGTTTGAAGCAGTTTCTTTGTGTCTTTTTGCCCTTTTAAATCAGGGATGATTTTGGTGGCCTGCTGCACAAAAACCTGATTCATTTTTTTGGCCTTGTTATTAAGCATGGTGTACGAAACAAAAAAATGAATGAGCCCCAAAAGAAAAACAGCCGAAAACCACAGTCCAATCTGTTTAATTTCACTTCCAAACGATTTGAAATCCCTTTGAAAGGCAAACTCTGCTTTCCTGAAATTGATTTTAACGGCCTTGTTTGAAAAAATAACCTTCAGGGTCTGGGCCAGTGAAGGGGCAATAATATCCGCACAGATTTCAGGACGGTCCAGTTTGTGATCAATGAAATCAAGAACGTCTAGCTGATGGACATTTATTTTAAGAGCCATGGACAAAAGTTCCTGCACCCCCGTCAAACGGGCGCCCCCGCCGGTGATATAAAGCCCCGTCCATAGATCCCCCGGATACAATTGTTGATAACCCAAGTACGTTTGGCGAATATCGACCACAAGTTCTTCGGCCACTTTTTGGCAAATGCGGCTAATCTGGTCTAAATGATCTTCCTTAAAACTGACTCTTCCACGATCAAGTTTTAAAGATTCGGCTTTCTCATAATTAAGTTTGAATGCCTTCTGAATCGCCTTGGTAAAATGAAGCCCCCCCACACCAAGACTTCGGGCATACTGAAGCTTGGTTCCCTTCATGACGCACAGGTTTGTTTTTTGGTGCCCAATGTCTAAGAGTACATAGACAGCCTCTTGGGGAACCATGGCCACCTGCGCAATGTGGGAAAAATCGATGAGATCAACCCCCACAAATTTTGGATCCAAACCGGACACCTGAAAAAGATCGAGAAATTTAACAAACCGGGCCCTGGGCACATAGGCTGTTAGCACCGTAGAACGGTTTTGTTCAACCGAGAGAATATGATAATCCACCTGCAAGTCTTCCACCGGAACGGGCACAAAACTTTCCAGTTCATATTCCACCGTTTGTTCAATTTTTTTGAGATTGGTGAAGGGAAGTTCGACAACCCTTAAAGATAGCTGATTGGAAGGCAGGCTTACCGAAATAACATCGGCCTGCAGGTCATATTTTTCAACCATGGTGCGTAAGGTTGCCGCTACCGCTTCCTCAAAAGTAAGACGAACATTCTGACTTAAGGGATGTTCGACAAAACGCACCAATTCATAGTCACGCAAAGTACGGGAAATCTGGCTGACCTTGACGGAATAACTACCAATATCAATGCCTAAAATTGTTTGGGCCATAAAGGTTTGAAATTCCCGTCATATTACCCATTTTTGGGGTGAGGAGCAATGTATTGTATGAATTTAAACTACCATTGTCATCCCCGAGTGTTTTTGTCGGGGATCTATTATTGGCCCCCGCCCTTAGAAATCCCGCTATGCGGGATTAACGTGGCGGGGGTGACATAGAGTTAATCAATTCTAAAATAATGCACGGGCCATTTGGTAGGATCTGTCCCCGTGCTGGCAATGACTTCGGTAATGGTCACACGTGTTTGGCCCACAACACCGGAGGCTTTGATACGGAATACATTGTTTTCATCGGTAACAAGGTCAAGAAATTGGAATTTACACCCTACCACTTTTTCTCCCGTCCCTGTCTCTGTCCCTGCATCTTCTGTACCAGTGGCTTCCTGCTGCAAGTCAGTCAATCCCAGGGCTGAGTTGAGGGTTTGGGAAATCCCTTCGGGGTCGGGACAAGCCCCACGCACAAGTTCCACAAGCTCATCCATCTTTTTTTTGTCTTCATAACTGATGGGGGCCGTACATCCTGAATGATTGGTATAGTGGTAAATAAGGGCCTTGATCATGTTGTCATCGGCCAAACAGGCATTGATTTTATCAATGCCACTATAAACTGTGAGGTAAGGGGTTAGGTAAGCATACAGGACATCATTCATCCCCGCTACCAGACGTATTTCTGAAAGGGTTAAAAATTTTCCGTCTTTCACCTTAATATCACGGTCAGTATAAATACTGTCTTCACGTCCACGCTGAACCCCTTCAAATTCATTGATACTGTCATTGACATCCACCCAATCTGTCAAAGCATGGGTCAATTTTGAAGCTTCCTGGGTGTGGTCCAAAAAAAATTCGTCAAAAAGAGGAAGCATTAAAATGGAGTAAAGAAGTTTTTTACGTAAATCATAAGCGGGGCTGGTTGATTCGGTGGTGTTGATTTTGTTTAAATCATATTTGTTTTGTTCTTCTGAAATTTCGGTGTCAAAATCTCCCTCAAAATCCAGAAATTTTTCTATTTCCTCCTTTTCCATAATCCCCACATCATCCGAAGATATTTCAGCATCATCCTTTTCTTCTTCCTTGGGGGCCTCGTTTTCTTCGGCCCCTCCCCCTGTCAATGACTCCAACGTGGAAGCATCCCCACCCAAAACACCCCGCAAAAGCTCTGAAGATAAGGGAAACATTTTATACAAGGGCTCAAACTGCAGGTTTCCGAGGGCGCCCTGATCATCTCCCAGTTTACTGTGAACTTCTTCTAATTTTCCCTGGGCTTCCTTATTAAAACGAAGAAGCAGTTTTGAGAAATTGACCGCCGATTTGGCCAGATAATAAGCCTGCAAACGCTCTTTATTATTTACAACTAACCGATAATTAACATGGGAATGATAGGCAAACTGCACAAGGACGGTTGTCAAGACCGTGATCGCGGCCAGCACCATAAGAAGGGCAACGCCTCTATTATTAATCCTTTTCCAAGGATTAAATATTTTCTTAAAGATTGATCGCATTTTGATACAATTCAACGCCTGCCATTGTTGTAAAAAAATATTCCCGTGGCTTTTCTTCTTCATTCCCTTCCACAACAACAAGCTCCATTTTGACAGCCCGGGGCAATTTGCCCAGACTGCTTAATTTGTCAGCCTCCCAATCTTCCTTCCAGACATCCTCATTTGAATCAAAATAGGAAAGGGCCAACGACTTCACATTGGGAATAAGGACAAAACCGTTTTCTTCTATGTCCAGCTTGTCGGTCAATCTTGGATTTTCAAAACGCATCAAATCAAAAAAACCGGCATCATTTTTTTTAAGAAAATAATGAACCAGTACCTGGTCGGTGTCTTTGGCATCTTTGACATAATGAAAATGATTCATGGTCGTAAAAGTAAGATCGTCTGCCTTCCCTTTAAATCCGCTCAAATAGTGACTTTCACGTCCATGCATGGAGCTTTGGGCCAAAAAAGCCTGGTTTAAGTCTTCAGCCATTTTTCCCATTCCCAAACGAACGGAATGGAGCAATTCATCTTTTTGTTGCACTATTTCCTTGGAGTTAAGCGACCGATTCATGGTGCTGTATATAAGCAGACTCATCCCTGCCAAAATAGAAACACTGACAAGGACTTCCATCAGTGTGAAACCATTTCGTCTAAATCCCCCTTCGTCCCCCTTTAATAAAGGGGGACGAAGGGGGATTTCCCAACGGCCAGACACAAACTTTATAATAGTTAATTTCATTTTAAATTCACAATATGTGTCGTCACCGTCATGTGCGGCTGATCTTTAAGGGGTTTATCTTTATCTCCCCAGTACACCGTCAGGCTGATCTCACGCACAGCTTTTGAAAGCTGATCCGTGATTTGTTTTAAGTAAGTTGCTACAAGATTGTTTTTTGTTTCCTCGGTTTCAGGAATCACTGTGGGAATCTCAACTTTTTTAATCTTAACCTTCCATCGAAAATCTTCAAATTTGTCCTCAAAGGTCCCTTCTTCCTCTTTTTCATCCGGAAATTTGCCGCGGGCCATGTCTTTTTCAAAATCCATTTCCAGTTCCACCATTTTTTGGCGCGCCAAAAAAGTGGCTGTGGTCAAATAGTCAGCCCGTTCACTGGACAAAAAATTACTTCCTTGGGATGCCAGCAAAATCGTAAACGCAGTGGCCAAAATGGAAACGGCAATCAGGATTTCAAGAAGGGTGAAACCATTACGAAAATCTGTTTTTCTATTCATCCACCTTGTCATATTCAATATCCTCGGTCTCCACACGGCATCGTCCTGTTACCGGATTTACAATGACTGTATAATGCGAGGTGTCTTCTTCATTGGAAAAATGAATAACGGCTTTTTCGGTCAATCCGCGGGGAAAAAAATAAAGATAGGCCAATTCCTGGACAAGCGGTTCTTTTTGATGGGCCACAAAAACATCCCTTATTCTGACTTCTTTATCAAAGGTGACTGTCTTCACCATTTCGTCACTTAAACTATACTGGGCCTCCAGTGTGATATTTTTTGATTCATCGATTTTTTCAATCTTGGTGTCGCTTTCTTCATCAAACAAAGAAGTCTCTTCTTCTTTTTGTTTTTCCTTTTCTTCCTTCCTTTTGTCCAAATCTTTCTTGTCGCGTTTATTTTCTATGTCATTTTCATTTTCAATGGAAACAAGGCTGACTTCAGATCCTTCTTCCAGCCAGTATTTTTGGTTGGTCAAATCAAAAACCAGCCGTAGACTAACGCCACGAATAATGGCCTGGTTGTAGGCAAAATTGATGTTGCTGATAAGCCGGGAGATTTCTTTCTTGGCCTGCGACTGGAAGGAAGCCCCCATCATGGATACGACCAACCCCGTCAT
This sequence comes from Deltaproteobacteria bacterium GWA2_45_12, assembly GCA_001797365.1. Lineage (NCBI taxonomy): Bacteria > Deltaproteobacteria > Deltaproteobacteria bacterium GWA2_45_12. Next base: position 26,588 of record MGPH01000045.1, on the reverse strand, counting down.
GCCCGCAGCAATGGCAATGACCACCATGATTTCAAGAAGGCTGAAACCTTTTTCATCCCGTGAAGCTGTTGTTTTGTATATCAATCATTCTCCCTCCGAATCCCAACTTTTAATATCGTCTTCGTTTCCTTCCTGGCCATCCGGTCCCATGGACCAGATTTCAACAGCATTTCCGTGGGATCCGGGAGCCGCATATTCAAATCCTTGCCCCCAAGCATCCTTGGGAACTTTTTTAAGATAGCCATCTTCGGGATAGTTTTGAGGAGTTCTTCCAACACCGGGTTTTTCAACAAGGGCCTGCAACCCCTGCTCACTTGAAGGATAAAAATGATTGTCTAATTTGTACTGGTCGAGAGCATTCATGAGGTTTGAAATCTGGGTTTGGGTCAACTGGATATTTGCTTTTTCACGCCGCCCCACCACATTGACCGCAATAAGACCAGTAATGCCGGCAATAATGGCCACCACCACCATGATTTCAATAAGGGTCATCCCTGATTCATTTTTAAACCATTTTTTCATATTTCTCCTTTTTTTTAAGATAATGAATATGCGTGATAAGTAATGAACTTTAATACTCATAACTCATAACTCATAACTAAAAATTACAATTCCGACATTTTAAGAATCGGCAACAAAATTGACAACACAATAAATGAAACCACTCCGCCCATCACCAAAATAAGCAACGGTTCAAGCAAGGTTGTTAAGGTGCCCACTGTCGTATCGATTTCCCCATCATAACTATCAGCCACCTTCTCAAGCATGCTTTCCAACGCACCCGTTTTTTCCCCCACTGCAATCATGTGAAGAACCATGGGAGGAAACTCTCCACTGCGGCGAAGAGGTTCGGCAATGGACTCCCCTTCCTTCACACTTAATTTGGTCGTTTCAATGGCTTGACTCAAAACCTTGTTGCCCACCACATTTTTGACAATATCAAGCGAGGGAAGAAGCTGTACACCACTATGCAACAAAGTAGCCAAAGTACGGCTAAACCGCGACACGGCCACTTTGCGAAACAGCTCCCCAAAAATGGGCATTTTAAGTGAAAAACGATCCAAGCGTAAACGGCCTGCTTCTGTATTGATGTACCGTTTAAAAAGAAAACCCCCAACAACGGCAATCAGGATTAAAAAATACCAATAATTCTGGGCAAAAGAAGAAACCGCCATCAAAATACGTGTAGGTAAGGGTAAAATGGCTTTGGCATCCTCAAAAATGGAAACAATTTTGGGGACCACACTCACCAACAAATAAAGCATCAGGGCTGTGCCTACCAAGCCCATGATTACAGGATACATAAGAGCACTTGTTATCTTGCTTTTGAGTTTGGCCTGACTTTCAGTAAAGTCGGCCAGACGTTGCAATACCAGTTCCAACGCCCCGGAAGCTTCACCGGCTTGAATCATCGAAATATACAAGTCCCCATAAATTTTCGGAAAAGCCTTCATGGCATCGGCCAATCGTTGCCCACCCACCACCTTTTCTTTTATTTGGGACATCGATTTTTTTAAAAGAGGATTTTCAACCTGATCTTGAAGAGCCCCCAAGGCATCCACCAGCGGAATATTGGCTCCTAAAAGGGTCGCCATCTGCCTGGTTAAATGGGCCAGCTCGGAAATCTTCACTCTCTGGAAGATGGGCATGGACTGCAGATTCCCCGTAACCGAAAAACCTTTTTTGGAGCCTTCTAGAGTGATGTCGGTAGTGTAAATGCCATTACGACGCAGTTTTAAACGACCCGCCCTTTCGTTTTCAGCATCGATGATACCAGCCACATTTTTTCCCTTGGAATCGATTCCTTTGTATTCGTAGACGGGCATGGATTAGGTAGGGGCGCCGCTTGCTGCGCCCTGTATGGGCCAATTATGGGCGCGGCAAGCGGCGCCCCTACTCTCTTACTGTATCTTCCTGTGTAATGGCTAAAACTTCTTGAATGCTTGTCATCCCTTCCACCAAGAGATTGATTGCTGTTTCTCTTAAGGTAAGCAGCCCCTTTCGCATCGCCACTTTTTTGATGGTGATGGCATCAACAGACTTGATGATGGAAGAACGCACCTCATCATCGATCAATAAAATTTCATGAATGGCCGTACGGCCGCTGTAGCCCGTATTTAAACATTGCGGACAACCCACGGGTTTATAAATAACATGCCCTTGCAACACCTGATGTGAAAGCCCCAACTGCTCCAATTCAGCTTCCGTCGGTTCATAAATTTCGGCACATGTTTTACACAAGGTACGCACCAATCTTTGGGCCACCACACCCACAAGGGAACTGGCCACCAGGAAAGGCTCGACACCCATGTCGATAAGACGAGTGGCCGCAGAAGCGGAATCATTTGTGTGCAAGGTTGAAAGAACCAAATGGCCGGTCAAGGAAGCCTGGATGGCGATTTCCGCCGTCTCTTTGTCACGAATTTCACCGATCATCACAATGTCGGGGTCCTGGCGCAAAATGGCCCGCAAGCCGGCGGCAAAGGTAAGATTTATTTTTGGATTGACCTGCGTCTGGTTGATCCCTGGAATCTGATATTCCACGGGGTCTTCCACCGTAATAATTTTTACATCGGAAGAATTGATTTCGGTAAGGGCCGCATAAAGGGTTGTTGTTTTACCGGAACCCGTGGGCCCTGTCACCAGGATGATCCCGTGACTTTTATGAATGAGATCACGAATGGTTTTTAAATTTCCTCCCTTCATTCCAATGGAATCAAGATTTAAGAGCACTTTGCTTCTGTCAAGTAAACGCATGACCACACTTTCTCCAAAGGAAGTGGGTAAGGTTGAAACGCGGATATCAATGTCTTTTCCTGCCAGTTTGATACGAATACGCCCATCTTGAGGAAGTCTTTTTTCGGCAATATTCAGATTGGCCATGATTTTAATGCGCGACAAAATACTGTTTTGGGCTTTTTTGGGCGGATGCATCACATCATACAAAACACCATCGATTCTAAAACGAACGACTAATTCCTTTTCAAAAGGCTCAAGATGAATATCGGAAGCATTTTGCTTTACGGAACGAAATAAAAGTTGATTGACCAAACGAATAATGGGGGCTTCATCGGCGGCATCAAGAAGGTCCTGCACTTCCTCAAGTTCTTGCGCCACCTGATCGAGGTTTTCTTCATCCAAGTCGCTCATCACGGTCTGATCAGACCCCACTTGCCGGTTATAACAGGCATTGATGGCATCCATGATTTTTTGGGAAGAAGCAATCACAGGCTTGATGGGTTGGTCAAAAATAAGGGACAGATCATCCAGGGCGGCATGATTGACCGGGTCTGCCAGGGCCACAACAATACTGCCTTCCTCACGTTTTAGGGGAATGAGCTCATTACGTTTGGCAAAATTAATGGGCACTTTATTGACAAGTTCAACAGGAATATCTTCGGCGACAATATCGGTTACAAAAGGAATGCCTACCTGCAATGAAAGGGCTTTTAAAACATCCTCGGGCCTTAAAAATCGAAGCTGTAAAAGGGCCTCTCCCATTTTAAGCCCCTTTTCACGGTGCACTATAAGAGCTTCATTAAGCTGTTCAGGAGTAAGGGGAGTATTTTCTAATAGAATTTGACCAAGACTGCGATCATCCATAGGCGAAAATTGTAACCGATTGTCAGGGTATTTGCCAGAAGGGTTTTATATTTGTAGGGACCCCGCGTTACGGGGTCCCTACCAGATTACATCATCAATGGCCACGAACCCGACGTGTTGGATGTACGTATCCCTCTTCAGTAGATTCATTTTTCTTCTCAGAAGATGTACTTGTCGATGTTTCATACCCTGTGGACGTATTGGAAGTAGTGGGAGTCACATAAGGTGTTTTAGATGTTGATGAAGAGTTGGGGTTCTCATCATAAATAGTACGAACAGCGGTACTATATTCCAAAAGATCTTTCGCATGTTCTTTAATGGCCTGACGAATTTGTTTGCGTTGGTAGCTGCCGTAATTGTGTTCAATAAACATGTTCCGTTCTTCTATTTTCTTCTGCAAAATTTCAAGATAATCGGCACGGTCTTTAATGATGTAAGGGGTAATAAACACCAAGAGATCGGCTTTTTTACGATCCCTGCGCGTGGTTTTAAAAAGATTCCCCAAAATAGGCACATCCCCCAAAAGGGGCACCTTGCCGATGGAAGCCGTGTCGCGGTCTTCAAGCAAACCCCCAATCACAATGGTTTGCTTGTCATTGGCCACAACCACGGTTGTCACTGAACTTTTGTCAAAGGTGGGGCCCAAGACTGGATCGGAGGAACGAACATTGGTGATTTCTTGTTCGATTTTAAGCCTCACAGTGGAACTCTCCGAAATTTGCGGTGTCACTTTTAGAATAATACCCGTGTCCTCACGTGTAACACTGGTTGTCGCCACCCCCGAAGATATCGAACTTTGCCCCGGTGTGGGCACTTCTTGTCCTACCTGGATTTTGGCTTCTTCGTTGTCCAACGTTAAAATACTGGGCGTTGAAAGCACATTGGCATTGCTGTCTGTTTGAAGGGCCTGAAGAATGGTGCTGACAGCAGGAATAGAGAGCGAAGTTCCGTCGCTTAAAGTAAAATCGATGGAATCAGCGGAAAATCCACCTCCGGCCAAACCGCCAGCGGCTGTGGCAATGCTGTTCAATGCCGTAGGAAATGTGGGAAGTAGGGAACCAAACCCCGTCATGTCACGCCCGCTCACATTAAAATTAAGCCCGAAATTGCCGTTAAGTCCGATGTTTTTGGTTTTATCAATCCTCAACTCCATGATCACGGCTTCCAGATAAACCTGCCTGCGTGGAATATCGAGTTTTGAAATAACGCGCTCAATAAGGGTTTCATAATCCTTTGGGGAAGCCGTGATCACAAGCGAGTTTGTTCCTTCATCAGCAGTGACCTTGACTCCCCCTTCCAGCTCAACGGCTCCCTGTCTGGCCTCAGCAGCACCGCCGGCACCTTTTTCCTTGGAGCTTTTGATTTTGGCCCCTCCCACAAGCGAGGATAAAACTTCAGAAAGTTCTGACGCAGTCGCATGTTTCAAATAATAAACATGAATGGTCCCCTCAACGCCGGTGATGGCTGTATCAAGCCGTTCAATAAGAGCCCGTAGTTTAACAATGGACCGTTTGCTTCCCAAGACAATGATCGAATTTGTACGGTCATCGGAAATCACCTTGGAAATGGATGGAGTGTCTTCCAATTCAGGGGCTCCCCTGTTGGCCCTTCGAGCCGCAGTTCCACCACGTCCAGAAGTTTGAGCTCCCGCTCCCTCGTAAAGTTGCAATACTTTTTCGGTGATGTCTTTGGCATCGGCATTCACAATGGGAATAATTTCAATAACCTCTTGGGGACCTTCTTGGTCAAGCTCGCGAATGATTTTGAGGATGCGGTCAATATTGGACCCCGCGTCTGTTAAAATAAGAGAATTGGTTTGTGGATAAGCAAACAAATTGCCGTCTTTTGAGACCAGGCTTTTGACAACCGTTGAAAGGTCGTTGGCGGAAATATTCTTCACCTGAATAATGCGGGTGATAAAACCATCGGTATTGGGAGAATCTTCCTTGTAAAGATCAATCGGCTTGCTGACAGCCTCTTTGGTTTGAACAATTTTGATCAGCCCCCCCGGTGATTTAACCGTGGTATAACCCATCACTTCCAAGGCTGATAAAAACGCCTGATAAGCCATTTCCTTGGTCATGGGTTTTTCTGAAATAATGGTGACCTTGCCGCGTACTTTGTCATCAATAAGAAAATTGGAACCGGTAGCCTTTGAAATCTGCTTGATCATGTCTTTGACATCAACATCGGTGGCATTTAAGTAAATAAGTTCATCGTCGGTACCTGTGGCCTCTTCTTCGGAAAAAGAGGTTTTAGATGTTCCTTGATTTGAGGAAGGAGTGACTGGCGTTTCAGCCACACCAAACTTTTCATCGACTACGGTTGTCTTTGCTGTTTGGTTGCCGCTTGAAGGAGAAGTTTTATTTTCAAAAGCGGCCTGGGGCGCATCGACACTGGGAACTGCCTGAGTTTCTTTGTTTTCGAGAGGGGGCGGGGCTTCTTGGGCAAAGGCTAAAGAAGCAAAAATAAATACCAGGAGGGGCATGGCATGCCGTGCCCCCAGAAGAAACATGTTTTTACCTGATTTCGTATTCAAAAGTTTGTGTCGCATCTCTTCTTTCGAGATCGATTGTAATATGATTTTCACTTTTTAGCTTGTTAAAAATATCCAAACCTCTTTTTATATCCATTTCCATCCCGTTAATACTTTTCAGGATATCTCCTCGTTGCAAGCCAAGTTTACTAAAAATACTTCCCGCCCTGACCGATAAAAGTTTCAAGCCATTGGGTTTGCCATCCTTGAAATTGGGAACGGCGCGCACCTGCGTATAAAGCTTGTCCAAGTTGTTAATGGCATCTTCAATTTCAGAGCGGTCAATGACAAAATTACTTTCCCCCTTCTTTTCAATTTTGACTTCCTTATCTTCTTTTGGCCCTTCAGGCTCACCTTCGTCTCTCGGTGGAGGGACATTCATCTTGACTCCCTTGGCGAAATCTTCCAACTCAACATATTCAAGCCGCCCCTTGTTGCTAAACTCGACACGGTTAAACAGGATGCGCACAATCTTTGTTTCGGGGGCAAAACTCTTGGCATCCCCCACCGTATAAACATCGGCTGCACCCTTGCCCGATGAAATAATAGATGATGACCGGCCATCTTCTCCATTGCCTACCGAAAAAGTGGAAACAAGTTTTATTCCCAAACTTGTGGGCACCGCTTCCCCGGTAAGATCAACAACCTCTTCTTCAACTGTTTCGGTTGAAACCGGACCTTGGTCCACACCGGTGTCTTTGGAATCAAAAATATTGCGATCCAAAATGGGCTTGAGTTCTTCAGCCGTTGCTTCCTTTTTTTCAGAGATCACAATGGGCGGGTTCTCAGCCACCGTTAAAGGGCCGGAAATAAACGCACCAAATTTAAAACTAAGCCCATTGGCCACCATTTTGGCCAAAAAATAAGAGCACAAAACCACAGCCAGCAAACTGGCCACCCAGATGTACTTTTTGAGATAAAAACTCACGTTGCTTCACAAGGTCATCAATTAAAATGCATTAACGGGACGAATGAAAAAATGAAATCTGAACAATTGTTGGGTAAAATAGCAGATTGAAAGAGGTGTATCAAATTAATTCTGGGGGAAAAGTCATTGGAAGATAATTATTTAAGATCTCTTGATCAAGCTTAAGGGGTCATTGCCACTTTGCATGTTGTCAAAAACTGGTTTAACCCTTCTTCCACCATAAACTGGGTCATGATTTGTTCTACTTGGGCTGTGGTATCTGCCTTGAAAACCTGATGTACCAGTTTTTTAAGCTTGGGTAATGACACTTGATTGATCAGATGCTTCATTTTGGGAATTAAGGGGGTACTCATGCTTAGTTCATCGATACCCATCCCCACCAAGAGCAACGCTCCTTCAGCCTGACCCGCCATTTCACCGCACACACTGATTGATTTTTTGGCTTTATGCACGACCTGAATGGTTCTTGAAATCATCCTTAAGACAGCGGGATGAAGATAACTGTACAAGAAGGCCACCTTGGGATTGTTGCGATCAACAGCCAACGTGTATTGAACCAGATCATTGGTCCCAATAGAAAAAAAGTTCACTTCACGAATAAGACGGTCCGCTATTTCAACAGCAGAAGGCACTTCAATCATGATCCCCAGGGGAATATTGGGAGCATAAGCAATATTTTTTGATTTAAGCTCTTTTTTGATGTTCGAAAGTATCTCTTTGACCTTAAGAATTTCTTCCATCGAAGTCACCATGGGGAAAAGCAGGCGCAGCTTCCCCTTAACGGAAGCACGAAGCAAAGCGCGTAATTGAATACGGAACAGGTCTTCGCGTTCAAGCAAAATACGGATGGAACGCCATCCCAAAAAAGGGTTGGTCTCTTTGGGAAGATTTAAATACGGAACATATTTATCACCACCAATATCCAGAATACGAATTGTCACCGGTTTTCCCCCCATGGTGGAAAGCACTTTGCTATACAAAAGAAACTGCTCTTCCTCCGTAGGCAAATTACGCCGGATCAAAAACGGCATCTCCGTACGATAAAGCCCAATATGTTCGGCCCCTTGCTCAAGGGCATTCCCCATATTGGCCGCCATACCCATGTTGGCACCAATAAAAATTCTTTTCCCACCGCGTGGAGAAGCTTGTTTGTGGGCATACTGGCTGTAAATTTCCTGGGCCTGGGCTTCTTTGGTGCTTTCTTTGCGATACATCTCACGCACTTCATTGGTGGGGTTGAGCACCACAACCCCTGAAGTCCCATCCATAACCACTTCATCATCTTCATGAATAAAATCAGCAAAAGAAGACAACCCCAAAACAGCGGGAATGCCCATGGACTCAGCCAGAATGGCAATATGGGAAGAGGCCCCTCCCACGGGAGAAAGAATGCCCTTTGTTTTTTCAGGATCAAGCTCAACAAAATCGGAGACACTCCATGAATCTGAAATCAAAATAGCCTCCTGGGTAAGATGAAAAGCCGAGCGAGGCACTTCACTTCCATAAAGAAGGCGATCGATGATTTTTCTTCCCACATCATGAATATCAAAAACACGTTCACGAATATATTCGTCATCCGCATGGGAAAGCTCTTCGGCATAACGGCCAACCACATTTTCCACAGCCATCAAGGCCGATTTCCCCTTGTCAATTTCAGTCAGGATTTCTTCCTTAAAAGGCTCGCTTTCGAGCACCATGCTATAGGCATCAAAAATGGAAAGTTCTTCCATGCCGAATTTTTTCTCGGCCTTTTTTTGGACATCCAAAATTTCTTCCTGGACCCAACGAAAAGCTTCCAAGACACGCATTTTTTCAACATCCTTGTGGATGGGAGCTTCCTTGGTTATCGGTTTTAAATCCTGGTGGTGATTCCCCACAATCTTGATCTTGCCAATGGCAATGCCGGGAGCCGCACCAATCCCCACATGGACCATGCCTTCGGTCTTTTTGGGCTGCAGCTCTTCATTCCCTTGTGTTTGAAAATCCAATCGGGAGGAAATTTTCACGAAAGAATCGAGAAGTTTTGCTTTTTCGACAACGCTGATAGCGGGAATGGCCAACGTCATCAATAGATGGGCGGCCTGGGAAGAAAACTTGACCTTCTTTTCATTTTGAACCACCAAGACACCAATGGGTTGACGATTATAAATAAGCGGCACTGACAAAAAGGATGAAAACTTTTCTTCCCCTGTTTCAGGGAAATATTTGAATTGCTTACTGCGCTTGCCTGTAGACATGGAAACGGGCTTCATCCATTCAAGAGTTTTTCCCACCAAGCCCTCACCCACCTTCATTTTAACCACACCAATGGCTAATTGGTTCAACCCCTTCGTCGCTTTTAATTCCAAAATTTTATTATGAGGGTCTAAAAGATAAAGAGAGCAAACATCCACCTGCATGATACGGGCAATTTTCTCAACAAGCATATCCAGAACTTTTTTGACATCCTCTTTGCCATGGCACAAATGCCCCAATTCAAGAATGTCAGTCATTACATCGGTGGAAGTAAAATCATAAATAGCAGGCCGAATCTTCATTGGTTTATTGAATGTACCTTATATTGGTTCATGATTCGACTGCTTTTTTTATACTTGAAATAAAGTCGCGGATCTCTTTTTTAAGCCTCATGGCCCCCGTTTTCTTTGCCGGGTCAAGATAAGCAAGCAGGCGATCACACGCAGGCAACACCACGTCCACCCCAAAAGTGGATGCTTTCAGACGAATACTTTGTACCTGGGAAAGAATATCGGGAGAATTTTCATTTTTATTTTCACCATAATAAGTTTTTTCAATCCCCTCCACTAAACGACCAATATCGGCAACCGTTTTCAAATAAAAGGGGCTTTTTGGACTGGGTCCGTTTTTTTGGGGAACGGCCTTCCCCTTGTTAGAAGCAGCCTCCACAATTTCTTTCCACTTTTGCTCCGCAAAACGTTTGGGGACAAAGGGCGGAACAGCCTCATTTTGTGAAGTGAAAAATTCCTGGAACAAACCGTAGCTCATCGACGAACAAAAACAGACTTTTTCCCGGGTTGGGGCATCCAAAGACAAATAAATTTCGGGTCCAAAATCATTTCCCAGATAACAATCCAAAAAAACAAGATCGGGCCCGGCATCCTTCTTGGAAAGCGCTTCTAAAAATTCAGAACCTGAAAGATAAACAGATATTTTTGAAGAAGAGTCTTTTTTCTGAAAAAGTGTATGGGCCCCTATCGCATGCTTTAGTTGGTAGGCAAAACCTGCATCATCATCAACAATCCAGACTTGCATAGAATTTTTTCAGGAATTCCCAACGCCATATTTAGCCAGTTTATTGTACAAGGTCTTCCGCCCTATCCCCAAAATATTGGCCGTTTCTGAGCGGTTTCCGGAAACGTGCTGCAGGACTTCAAGAATGTATTCTTTTTCAATATCGGCCAAAGGCTTTTTACGACGAGCCCACTCAGACATGGGGAGCACATCATCCTCTTCCTTGGAGAAAAGAAGATCTTCGGGAAGAATCCATTCATTTTTTGAAAACAGGGTGGCACGTTCAATCACATTTTCCAATTCACGCACATTGCCCGGCCATGAATAATCGATGAGTATTTTCATGGCTTTTTGGGAAACTCCCTTGATTGCATGAGCGTGTGTTTTTTTCATTCTTGCCAAAAAATGATCGATAAGCAGGGGAATATCTTCCTCCCTGTTTTTTAATGGAGCAATTTCAAACTGCATGGCATTCAGGCGATAATAAAGATCCTCTCGAAACTGCTTCTGCTGTATTTTTTCTTCCAGGTTCTGATTTGTGGCAGCAATAATACGAACATTGACTTTGACGCTATTTAAGGAGCCCAAGGGTCTTATTTCCTTTTCCTGCAAGGCTCTCAAAATTTTTGGCTGAACATTAATGGGCATATCCCCAATTTCATCTAAGAAAATAGTTCCATTGTCAGCTTCCTGGAAAAGCCCGATTTTATCGGTGCGAGCATCGGTGAAAGCCCCTTTTTTATAACCAAACAATTCCCCTTCCAAAAGGGCATCCGGAATCGCTGAACAATTAATGGCGACAAATTTTTTATTGGCACGGCTGGAAGTGGCATGTAACGCACGAGCCACCATTTCCTTTCCCGACCCACTAGGACCGGTAATGAGAACATTGACCGAACTATCCTTGATACGTTCAATCAGATCAAAAATACGCTTCATGTCCATCGACCGCCCCACCATGCCATAATAAATATCTCCTTGAGGCGCCTGTTGATGAAGCCTGACAATTTCTGTACGTACAAATCCAAATTCCATACTTTTATGGACCAACAATAAAAGACGTTCAGGATGGATGGGTTTTTCTAAAACATCAAAAGCACCACATTTCATGGCCCAAAGAGCTTGATCCACCACGTGGGTGTCAATAAGAACGATGACGGGCATTTCAGGCTTTTGAATCAAAAGTTCGGAAAGCATGTCACGACCATTGATATTGGCCGCATGGAACCCCATAAGAACAACGGAATAGTCTGTTGGGTTAGGTACTTCCTCAAATTTGGGATACCAATCAACACAATCAAAGCCCTCCCTCTTAAGAACCTCAACAATGAGTTGGGACTCAAAAGGATTAGGCTCGACCAGCAAAATGACTTCTTTTTCTTGCATGTTTCTTAATGACCCAATTTTTAAATGAAAACTGTGTTATTTTAACACGGTTATTTTGAAGATGAAAAGCTTGATTTAAGAAATTTTGACAGAAAAACAGGAGGAAGTAATCAGCAACTTATTAACTTACTGTAATTACTATGTTTTTATTTAAATTAATGATGTCTGTTTTTTGGCTATTTAAAATAAGTGTCTAAACTTTGATATAAACTGATGGACCTTGGTATGGTTGGTTTGAGAGCCATGAGTCTTGTGAAAAATAAGATTCACCAAGACGGAACCTATCACAACACCATCGGCTAAGGGGGCAATTTGAGCTGCCTGATTGGGAGTTGAAATCCCAAAACCTACACACACAGGAATTTTCTTCACAGCCCGAATCTTGTCTACCTGGGCTTTTATTTCATCGGTAACTTGAAGTTTGGCCCCCGTCACTCCGGTTAATGAAACATAATAAATGAATCCGGAGGCATTTTGAGTGGCGAGCTTGATACGTTTTTCATCCGAGGTGGGAGCCAACAAATAAACCAAATCAATAGAATGAATTCTTAAAGCCTTTCGAAGGCTATGCGATTCTTCAGGGGGACAATCCACAATAAGAAGGGCATCCACACCCGATTGGGCCGCTTTTTGGGCAAATGTCTCTTCCCCCATAACAAAAATGGGATTGTAGTAACCCATGAGCAAGATAGGAATCTGGGTCTTTTTACGAACACGGGCCACCAAATTTAAAATATCGGATAAAGTGACTTTCTTTTTCAAGGCGCGCTCTGAAGCCGCCTGAATGACAGCCCCGTCAGCCATGGGATCAGAAAATGGAACTCCCAGCTCGATAATATCCACGCCGGCTTTTTCAAGGGTAAAGATGAGTTTCTCCGTTTCTTTTAAAGAAGGATCTCCCGCCGTAATGAAAGGTATCAGGGCTTTTCGTCCTTCTTTTTTTAATTGGCGGAATGTTTTTGAGATTCGAGACATAATGGATTGGTACGGGCAGGTTTGTAACCTGCCCTTTTTGGGCGGGCCACAGACCCGCCCCTACAATTTCACCCCCATCACCTTGGCCACAGTCCCCATATCTTTATCGCCGCGTCCTGAAAGATTCACCACCACAATCTCTTCTTTTTTTGTCTGGGGAATAAATTGTGGCAAATATCCCACAGCATGGGCCGATTCAAGAGCAGGAATAATCCCTTCCGTTCTGCTTAATAAGGTAAATCCCTCCATGGCCTGGTCATCAGTCACTGAAACATAGCGGCACCGACCTGACTCATGGAAAAAAGCGTGTTCTGGCCCAACACCCGGATAATCAAGCCCTGCTGAAATGGAATGAGTGGGCAGAATCTGTCCCTGTTTATCTTGCAACAAATAGGTTTTATTCCCATGCAAAACACCCACGCTGCCTGCTGAAATGGAAGCGGCATGCTTGCCACTGCGGATTCCAGAACCTGCGGCTTCCACTCCGATCATTTTGACAGAGGCCTCTTTATAGTAGGGATAAAAAAGTCCCATCGCATTGGAGCCCCCCCCGATACAGGCCACCACATAGTCGGGTTTTGCGTAACCATATTCTTTAATTTGTTTTTTGGTTTCATGTCCGATAATCGACTGAAAATCGCGCACAATTGTTGGATACGGATGCGGGCCTGCAACAGTGCCAATACAATAGAAGGTATTTCTTACATGGCTTACCCAGTCACGAAGGGCCTCGTTCATGGCATCTTTTAAGGTTTGAGTTCCTGAAGTCACGGGATGAACCTGGGCCCCTAAAAGCTTCATCCGAAAAACATTGAGCGACTGGCGATGAACATCTTCCTCACCCATATAAACTTCACATTGAAGATCCAAAAGAGCACACATGGTTGCGGTTGCCACCCCATGTTGACCGGCCCCTGTTTCGGCAATCACGCGTGGTTTGCCCATTTTTTTGGCCAATAAGCACTGCCCCAAGGTGTTGTTCACCTTGTGCGCGCCTGTATGACACAGATCTTCACGTTTAAAGAAAATTTTGGCCCCACCCAATTTTTCAGTGAGTTTTTGGGCAAAATACAAAGGCGTGGGACGCCCAATGTAATGCTTGGCATAAGTTGCAAACTCTTTTTTAAAGGCAGGCGTCTTGGCAATAAGCTTGTAGGCCTTTTCCAATTCATCGAGGGCGGGCATGAGTGTTTCAGAGACGTATTTTCCGCCAAAAATTCCAAAATGCCCTGATTTGTCGGGATTGTGTTTCATGTTACAGGTAGGGGCAATTCATGAATTGCCCTTACGGATTACCCTTACAATTCTTCGTCGACCACGCTCTTACACGGGCCACAAACTCTTCCATTTTCTGTTTATCTTTGATCCCCGGAGATTCTTCCACTCCACTAGCTACATCGACAGCATAGGGTTTGACAGCGTCTAGGGCCATTTCAATATTATCAGGCTTTAACCCACCGGATAAAAAAAGTTGACCAAATTTTTTAGCCTCGCGCGCCAAATGCCAGTCAGAAATAACTCCGGTTCCTCCAAACGCTTTTTCAACATGGGCATCCACTAAAAGCCACCGGCTTTCATACTTGGGGATTTCAATCAAATCCTGTTCCGCCTTCAATCTAAATGCCTTAAACCACGGACGCCCCACCTGATTGCAGTATTCCGGCGTTTCATCACCGTGAAATTGCAGGAAATCAAGATTGAACTCAACAGCAATATCCAAGACTTCTTTAAGATCGCGATTAACGAAAATACCCACCTTTTCCACATTCCCCGGAATTTCCTCAAAAATATCAAAAGCAAGTTCGGGGTCGATATAACGCGGTGAATCCGGATAAAAATTAAATCCCAACAAATCAGCTCCGCAATCAAGGGCATCCATGGCATCGTCTAAATTGGTCAAACCGCAGATTTTAACAAGAACTGACATATGTTTGTACGGGCGCCGCTTGCTGCGCCCTTCTCTGCCGGCGTGTGGGGCGCACCAAGGGGCGCCCCTACCGAATCAATTCCTTCAATTTCTTTACCACATTCCCTTCCCTCATCAACATTTCCCCAATTAAAAAACCGGCATAACCCGCTTCCTTAAGTTTGACAAGATCTTCCCGCGTTTTGAGCCCGGATTCACTGATAGCCACTACCCCTTTTGGAATCGACGGAATAAGATCGAGAGAAGTTTTTAAAGATACATCAAAAGTTTTTAAATTCCGGTTGTTCACCCCAACTATCTTCGGCTTTATTTTTAAAACCCGTTCCAATTCTTTGCCATCGTGGACTTCAACTAAACAGGCCATGCCCAGTTCAAAAGCAAGGGCCTGATAATCCTTAAGCTGGGCGTCATCCAAACAAGCAGCAATCAGCAACACGGCGTCCGCATCATAAGCGCGGGCCTGATAAAGATGGTATTCATGAATGGTAAAATCCTTGCGCAAACAGGGAAGTTTGACGTGTTTTTTGATGGCTCCCAAATAATTTAAGGAACCCTGAAAAAAAAATTCATCGGTTAAAACTGAAAGGGCTTTCGCTCCGCCTTCTTCATAAGAAAGAGCTATATCCACGGGTTTGAAATCAGCACAAATAATCCCCGCTGACGGAGATGCTTTTTTGATTTCGGCAATGATGTTGATGGCATCATAGTTGGCAAAAGTTCCCATAAACGGGCGTGCCGGCGCAGCATCCACAGCCCGTTTCTGGATATCAGCCAAAGAAATTTGGCGTTTATTTAATGCCAACTCTTCTTTTTTGTATTCGATGATTTTGTCGAGATGGGTAACCAAACAATCTCCTAAAAAGTTAATGCTTATTCGTCCACTCCACCAACTCTTCCAGCTTCTGATAAGCCTTTCCTGACGAAATAGATGCTTGAGCCAAAAGCAATCCTTCTTTCATATCACTGGCCTTGCCCGCCACTCTTAACGCCAGGGCGGCATTCAAATGCACACAATGATCTAGCGGCATGGAATGTCCTTTAAGTACCTGTTTTAAACGTTTGGCATTTTCATCAGGGGTGCCTCCCCCCAAATCTGAAAGCTTGCAATAAGAATACCCGACTGTTTTTGGATCAAAAATTTCCTCAAAAATATTTCCCTTATGCAGGAAGCAGAGGGAGGAAGGCCCCGTTAAAGTAAGCTCATCAAGGCCATCGTGCCCCCAAACGGCACCTACGGACTGGCTTCCCAGATTTTTCAAAACACTCACCATCAGTGGAAGCAGATTTTTGGAATAAACACCCACCACCTGTTTTTTAACAGAGGCCGGGTTGAGCAAGGGGCCCAAGAGATTAAAAATGGTTTTGGTCCCGATTTTTTTTCGAATGGGCGCCAATTCTCTTAAAACCGGATGGAATTGGGGCGCAAACAAAAAACCGATCCCCACTTCATCAATACATCTTGCGGCTGCATCCGAAGAAAGATCCAGTTTCACCCCCAATGCTTTCAGAATATCCGCACTGCCGGATTGCGAGCTGACCGCCCTGTTTCCATGCTTGGCCACACAGACACCGGCCCCCGCCACTACAAAAGCCACGGCACTTGAAATATTAAACGTGCCTTTTTGATCCCCTCCCGTGCCACAAACATCAATGGCGTCAGGATTTCTTAAATGAATGGAAGTGGCTTTGGCTTTGAGGACACGTACAGCCCCTACAACCTCATCTAAAACCTCTCCCTTGTCACGCAAGGCGCATAAAAACGCTTCAACATCTTGCGGATGCATTTTCCCATGAATCATCAATGAAAAAATATTTTCTGCCTCTTTTTGATTGAGACTTTTCCCCTCTTTGAGCTGTTTAATAATTTCGCCAATCATATTTTTTAACTTTCTCATTACTCCCAAAGCCTTGTCAAATTATGCTTTGAGAATAAACCAAGTTCAGTTACAAATTCCTTTCATGGATATTCAACTCATAAAACAGAACCTGAAAACCAAATGGCTGGGAAAGACCATCCACTTTGAAGAAACCACTGACTCAACCAATGGTTGGGCCCTGCAAAGCCTGCAAAAAGGGGCCAGACCTGGAGAGGTTTTTCTGACTCATTTTCAAACCAAGGGTCACGGGCGTCTCAAACGCACTTGGGAATCCCCCAAAGACAAGAACATCCTTGTAAGTTTTATTGATAGCCAAACAGCCCAACCCGAGCACACCTATCAACTCACTTTGGTGGCAGGCGTGGCCATTTTGGAGGCGTTAGAAAACCGGATCCGTGGAATCAAGTTTGAACTTAAATGGCCCAATGATATTTTGGTAAATGGCAAAAAGCTGGGGGGCATTTTATGCGAAAAAATATCAAGCCATCCCTATGCCGTTATCGGGTTTGGACTCAATGTCAACGTGGACAAAAATGATTTCAGCCCTGAAATTAAAGATGTGGCCACGTCCCTTCTTTTGGAAACCAGCAAACCCCAATCACGCGAAGAAATCATTGCCGCCTGTTTTAAGAGTTATGAGCGTTGGCGCCAGATTTATGATACCAAGGGTCTCTCCCCTGTGATTGATGCCTGGAACCGATATTCAGCCATTCTGGGACAAAAAGTAACCGTCACAGAAAATGGAAAGTCCTATGAGGCTATTGCCAAGCATTTAACCAAAGAAGGCTTCCTTGTGGTGGAAACCGGGGAACAAACAATCACATTGATTTCAGCCGATGTTTCGCTTAGGTAACCATTTTTAGGTAACAATTATGCTTCTTGCCATAGACATTGGAAACACCAATACCGTTCTGGGCTTGTATCACAAGGACAATCTCGTCCATCATTGGCGTTTGGAAACAAAAAAAGAACGCACGGCTGATGAATGGGCCATTTTTTTAAAAGAACTTCTCCAATTCGAGAAAAAACAATTCTCCGAAATCACCGACGTCGTCATCTCCAATGTGGTTCCCTCCATGCAGCGCGCCATCACCGAGATGTGCAGCCGCTACATCAAAAAAAATCCACTCATCGTCGGCCCTGAAATCAAGATCGACATGCCGATCGAAACGGACAATCCCAGCGAAGTGGGAGCCGACCGCATTGTAAATGCGGTCGCGGCCTTCCACCGTTTTAAAACACACTTGATCATCGTGGATTTTGGAACCGCCACCACGTTTGATTATGTTTCAGCCGAGGGCGAATACTGCGGCGGCTTGATCGTCCCCGGAGTGGGCATCTCCGCGGAAGCCCTCTTTACAAGAGCTTCCCAACTCCCCCGCGTGGACATCGCCAAGCCTAAGAAGGTCGTCGGCAAGAACACCGTCGAGTGCATGCAATCCGGCATTTATTACGGTTATGTGTGTTTGGTGGATGGCGTGATCGAAAAAATGGAAAAAGAAATCGGCCATAAAGCCAAGGTACTCGCCACCGGTGGCCTGGCGCACTTAATCGCGCAGGATTCCAAACGCATTGACGCGGTGGATGAATTCATCACTCTCGAAGGATTGAAGTTAATTTACGATTGGAACTGCCCGGGGCCTTAAAACCAATCGGGAAGTTTTTCCTCTTTAAAAATCATTTCTCGCTCAGCAAGATGCCGTAGAAAAATTTCGCCATCCTCTTCCGGTTGAGTAGCTCCATTTGAAACATATATCTTTTGAATCCCTGAAGGAACATTTTCCAACCGCTGGAAACCACTCCCATTGCCAAGATAAAGATCCAAACCAGCCACCTCCTTCGGGAGGGCCGCAAGTAATTTAACAACAGTGGCTCCGGATTGCAGATCATCTTCAACGACAAGCACCCTTTTCCCTTTCAATGAAGAAAGATCATCGAAGGCTTGCAAGGATCGCTTCCCTCCATAATCATCCTCGGGAATATTGACTGCAACGGTGGGCAGCCCAAGGTCTTCAAAAATTGGTTCAAAAGCAAATCCTTCCGGACCAACAATGAGGGCCACATCATAATTGCCTTCACGCACCGCACGCTCTGCTACGCAAAAAGAAGCCAGATAGGAATGGGGAAGACGTGTATTCTCCACATCTCTTTTTTTAGCAAGGGTCAAACCTCTATCGCGATAGCGGCCCACGGCCAATTCCTCCGCATACAACACTAAAAATGAGGAAGGGGATGACAAAGAGTTCAGCAAGCTTTCATAAGGATTCACTTTCAATAGGTCACCCATCCGCCTTGCTATCTCTTGTCCGCTTTGAAAGGAACGCAAGACTCCTTCCAAATGCGTTAGAAGACGGGCTCTCAATTCAAACACACCGGGCAAAAGGGGATTAAATGAATTCCATAATTCGATGAGCGCTTCCCATTTTTTTTTCAAAACAGAGGCAAGATCGGGAGAGTTGCGCTGAGCTTCTGGCAGGATGTCTTTAAATCTTCGATCCACCTTTAAAAGGCGCCCCAAATTTGTTCCAAACCGTTCATGGAGTTCAAAGAACAGAGTATTGGGAATATGAGAAGGTGTATTTTGGGGATGATGAATCTTCACCCCCAAACCTTCGATTCGATCCACAGTCTCGGGCTGTAAAATACTAATACCCATATCAGGGTCGAGCCATGGAGAATGATTGAAATAAACGCCAATGCGCTGTGGATTATACGGTAACAACAATCTTACCGCTTCTGCGATGCTAGCGCCTGTTACCGCATCCTTATCAAGAAGCAACACTCTTTTCCCCTGAATATCTCCAAGAGCCACAGGAGTAACCCAATGGGACACAGGCTTACTCCGACCATGAGCATGGATCTCGACAATTAAAGTGGGGATGCCAAGCGTTTGAGCAATAAAACCAGAGTACAGGCCTCCCTTGGCAATAGCGATGCAAATGTCATACTCTTTTGAAATCGCGAATAAACGAGGTGCTTCCCACAAACTTTGAGCCGGTGGGGTCTTGTCACCATATCCGGCGACATATCTCTCAAAACCGCAGTCAGAAGCAGCAACCAATTCATCAGAAGAGTCAAGCAAGTCAAAAACAAAATCCTCCCTTTTCTTATAAACTGCCAAAACTTTTTCATATTCTTCAAGTGCCATAAGAACAACAGGGGCATCGTAGGAATAACGATTCAGCGGATAACGCTGCATATAAAGCTCCACAAGCCGACGAAGTCCGGAATAATCATGAAGGGGTTCAAGAATTTTTCGTGCCTGAAAAAAATTGTCGTCCTTATCAAAAAATAATTTGCATAACTTTATAAGCTGGCGTTTCTGCTCCTTGGTGGGAAAGGGAGTCCTCTTTACTTCATCGAGCAATCTTTTACGCAAGTCATATATATCAAAGTCATTTTCATCATAGGGCCCTCTAGCCAGACGGCCATAGCATTCCTCAAATGAAAATCCAGTTACAGGTCTCAATTTATCTTCATTTTTAGGTCCCATCATTGCCGACAAATACTCGGGTACAGCTCCAAAAATATTCGGCTTCACTCTTACATTTTCTAAATTAGTCCCAATGGGCAAAGCCGAAGAATAACTGCTCCGCCCCGATTGAGGCGCTGCCATCCTCAAAGGCAAAGGAGAAGGAGGCAATGGCCGCAGCCCTCTCGGGGCACGAACTGGCCTTAAGAAAGGCGTAGCCATCCGCGGCATCTGATAACGCCCTATTCCCGATAATGGACGAAAACTTTGAAACATAGATTTAAACTATCAATATTATTGTAATTTTTAACCTGATCTGTTTGCATTCTTATCGCACTCTTTAGGAAAGAGTTGCTCTGATTTGCTCATTGACAAATAAGATGTACACTGTACATTAAAATCATGAAACGGTTTTCAGCCACCGAGGCCAGAGTTAATTTTTTTAAGATTTTAGACCTTTCCGTCCAGGGGGAAACCGTTATTATCGAAAGAAACGGCATCCCTATCCACTTGGTTCCCCACCCCAAAAAGAAAAGGGCAAAGAAGACGGATTACTCCTCTCTCATTCATAGCAAAGTCGATGATGCCGAGACTTGGTCATGGGAATGGGAGCCCAACAAAGAACTCACATTAAGAAAAAATAAGAAAGAATCATGAAGCCCACCTCTGTTCTAATTGATACCCATATTTTACTGTGGATTCTTTCCAAGTCAAAAAAACTAAAAGATGTCCCCTGGATCAAGGAGTTTAATTACTTAACTTTATCCCCCATTTCTTTACTTGAAATAAAATTTTTAAAGGAATGTGGGAGAATAGATCTTGAATTCGATGAACTGATCGGAAAACTCAAAAAAGATACGGCGTTTCACATTGATGACATTAGTTTTGATGAGGTGTGCACGGCTGCTTTCTCTTTCCCTTGGACAAGGGACCCCTTTGATAGACTTCTTGTCGCCCATAGCCAAGTACGAAACATTCCTTTAGGAACCTGCGATACCATGATCAAAAAACATTATTCACATACCGTCTAAATTTGATCAGTTTTAATCATTGAATAAACCAAACCCCTAAAATCACCAAGGCCACCACGAATCGGTAATAGGCAAAAATGTCGAAGGAATATTTTTGAACAAAGCGGAGAAGATATTTAATGCACAAAAAACCTGTGAGGGCTGAAACACCCATCCCCACCAAGGCAGGGGGCGAAACTCCCTGATCAATAAAATCAGGCAGTTTGAGTAAGCACGCCCCAAAAGTAATCGGGGTTGCCAATAAAAATGAAAAACGCGCTGCGGTGACACGGTCCATGTGGCGGAACAAACCAGCCGTAATCGTCACCCCCGACCGCGAAACCCCCGGCACCAAAGCCAGGCATTGGGATAAACCAATCCATAAACCATCTTTCATATTCACATGATTTATATGGCGATGTCCCTTTCCTTTTCTGCCAGCTACCATCAACACAAAACCCATCGCCGCCATATTAAAGGCAATAAGCAGGGGATTTCTAAAGGTGGTTTCTGCCCACTCATCTAAGAGTAATCCGGCAATCATGGCCGGGATGGTGCCGATGATGATCCAGAGAAAAAGATTGAAGCTCGCGGACTCGTCGCTCGTAATACGGGTTCGCGAGCCCTCGAGCTCATGAGCAACACCCTTCCCTCGAGCGACGAGCGACGAGCAACGAGCGATAAGGTGAAAAGATCCCGAAAGGATATGAAACCAATCCTTCCAAAAATAACCAACAATGGCGAGTAAAGTCCCAAAGTGGAGGGCAACATCAAAGGTAAGGCCGGGATCTTCAAAACGAAAGAACCAAGGGGCTAACACCAAATGAGCCGAACTTGAAACCGGCAAAAATTCGGTAGCCCCTTGCACAAAACCTAAAAGCGCCGCTTCGGCATAGGTCATGGAATATCCTTAATTCTGCACTTCATCCTTTGGCACTTGCTTCATTGAAAGCTTGATTTTTCCACGTTCATCGACACCAATGCATTTTACCTTCACACGGTCGCCTTCTTTGACAATGTCATCGACAAACTTCACACGGTGGTCAGCCAATTCGGAAATATGAACCAAACCATCGGTCTTTGGCAAAATTTCAACAAAGGCCCCGAATTCCATGATTTTTCTGACCTTACCATCATAGATTTTTCCAACTTCAGCCTCAGCCACCAAATCCTTCACCATTTGTTTGGCGCGTTCAATGGCTTCGATGTCGGATGAATAAATTTGCACCAATCCATCATCATTAATATCAATCTTCACACCGGTGGCCTCAATAATACCGCGGATATTTTTTCCACCACTACCGATGACGTCTTTGATTTTTTCTTTACGAACCGTAAGACTGTGGATTTTGGGAGCATGCGCAGATAACTCTTCGCGATGCACATGCAGGGCTTCTTTCATCTTGCCCAAAATATGCAAACGACCTTCACGCGCCTGCTCCAAAGCTGTCGTCAAAATCTCAGAAGTAACTCCTTCAATTTTGATGTCCATTTGAAGGGCCGTGACACCATTGGCTGTCCCTGTCACTTTAAAATCCATATCTCCCAAATGATCTTCATCGCCCAAAATATCTGAAAGAATGGCCACACCATTGCCTTCTTTAATAAGGCCCATGGCAATACCGGCCACAGGGGCTTTCACGGGGACACCGGCATCCATCAAGGCGAGCGATCCGCCGCACACTGTAGCCATCGAGGATGAACCGTTGGATTCAAGAATTTCAGAAACAATCCGAACCGTATATGGAAATTCTTCTTTTGTAGGCATCACTTTGGCCAAAGATCTTTCAGCTAAAGCCCCATGCCCCACTTCACGACGTCCAGGAGAACGAAGGGGTTTTACTTCGCCCACTGAAAAGGCCGGGAAATTATAATGAAGCATGAATGATTTTTCCGTATTCCCTGAAATGGAATCGATTGTTTGGCTGTCATCCGAGCCCCCCAGCGTTACCACAACAAGGGCCTGGGTTTCACCACGAGTAAAAAGGGCCGAACCGTGGGTTCGGGGAAGAATACCTACTTCACAAGTAATGGGACGAATCTCTTTAAGCCCACGAGCATCGATACGCTTTTTGTCCTTAAGGATCATGGTACGCATAACCGTGGCCTTTACGTTTTCGTAGTCACCACCAATTTGCAAAAGACGTTCCGGCGTTCTGTCCGCTTTATTGGGATATAATTTTTCTACAAGCTCTTTTTTGAGTTCAGAAAGAAGCTGGTAACGCTCTTGTTTTACCGGTAAAACCATGGCCTGACTCACCCTGGCTTCAAGGGCTTGGGCAGCAGCCGTGATAGCGGCATCTTTGACAGGAGGGGCCACTGCTCTTTTGGCTTTTCCAATTTTTGCGGCCAATTCCTTTTGCAAGGCAATGATGGGTTTGAGTGATTCGTGGGCATATTGAATGGCATCAATCATGTCCTTTTCGCTGACTTCTTTGGCACCACCTTCAACCATGACCACGGCATCTTCGCTGGCGGCCACAATAAGGTCGATATCACTTTCTTCCATGTCAACAAGGGAAGGATTCAAGACAAACTGCCCATTAATGCGACCCAAGCGGCAACCGGCAATGGGTTTGACAAAGGGAATGTCAGAAACCATCAAGGCCACTGATGTGCCTGTAATGGCCAGCATGTCTGATTCATTAATGCGGTCATAGGAAAGCACCATCGCAATCACTTGCGTTTCATAATTATAACCTTCAGGAAATAAAGGACGGATGGGACGATCAATAAAGCGGGAGGTCAGTGTTTCCCTTTCAGTCGGGCGACCTTCCCGTTTAAAAAACCCGCCGGGAATTTTTCCGGCAGCAAATGTTTTTTCGATGTAATCAACAGTCAAAGGCAAAAAATCAATGCCTTCCTTGGGGGACACAGCAGCGGTCGCTGCCACCAAAACAACTGTATCTCCACAACGGATGACAGCAGATCCACCAGCCTGTTTGGCCAGCTTGCCTGTTTCAATAATAATTTCCTTACCTCCAAATTGTACCGAAACACTTACGGGGTTGGACATAAATACTCCTCTAATATTTGGGTAGCTTGTGAAATTAAGGGGGAGGCTTTGCTTTTGAAAGGAAGGTATCTTTAACTCACTGATAATCTAACAATTTAAAAAAACTTTTTTTAGATTGTTAAATTATCAGCCAAACCCTCCAAACAGATGAAGCCTAAAAAACCCCTTATTTTCGAATGCCAAGCTCTCCAATAAGTTTTGAATAACGAGCCGTGTTGGTATCTTTAATGTAATCCAACAACTTGCGTCGTCGACCGACCATCTGCAAAAGACCACGACGGCTTGAAAAATCTTTTTTATGGGTATCAAAATGCTTAGTCAGCTCCTCAATCTTTTTGGAAAGAATGGCTATCTGAACTTCACTTGAACCCGTATCCTTTTCATGCACACGGAACTTAGAGATGATTTCTTGTTTTTGTTCTCCAAACAACATAGGGGCGAGTTTTTACATGGTTAAGAAAATTTTGTAAAGGGGTTAATTGGGCCTATTACTTAAGGGGCCTAAGGCCTGTAATTCCCCGGCCCAACCGACTTAAAACATGGGGTGGCAAGCCTCTATTCCAGGCTCGAGCCGATCCATGACGTGATGGAGGCGAAAAAGGCACCTGCTTGGGAGGCCTCATTTTGGCTTTTGATGCCAAAGGTGGTTCAGAGGCTCCCTTGGGAGTAACAGGAGTATCTGCCGGTAAACTTGCGTGTGGTTCCAAGACAAGACCATTCCCATCTCCAGCCCCCAAGCCTTGGGAAATGGGAGGCTCGAGCTCTTGTAAAGCCAAACGATGCCCTGCCACTTGCCGCGCATGTTCATCAAAAGAGGGTTTTAAAAGGTCATGAGCCCGCCCAAAAACCCGGACTTGGGCAGGATAAAAATGAACCCCTTCTTTGGCTCGTCCCAATAAATAATAAAGTGTCTTTTGAGTTGTCGGAGTTAAATGAGTCTTTGCCAATTCAATGATTTTCATCGCCACAGAAATACCATCTTGAAACGCCAATTGATGTTCAACCCAGCGTGGATCACCTCCCCTTCCCTTCAACATTTCCAAAGCCTCCTCGGCGGCTTGACAAATCAGATTCATATTTATCGTTCTATAAATAGCGGGCAGTGCGGGGGGGGTTGGCTTTAGAGTAGTGGGCCTTATATCTAATCTTGGAAGTTCATCAGAAGCTCCTTGATAGATTTCTTGACTGGGCAAAGCCAAAACCTTTGTCCACTCATCCCCCAAACTCTCTTCCATAAAGCGAACAGTGTTTTGCGATGCGGGGTCTTTTTTTAGTGTCAATTCCCTCGTCTCCTGGCGGATGGATGCGGATAAATTGGGAATATCATGGATTCTTTCCAAACGAGCAAAATCATCAACAGCAACGCAATAAAAATCAAAGGCAAAAGTTCCCAGTCTTTCGCCTTTCGCATTGTACAAATAAAGGGGAAGCTGGCAATGGCGCCCGCCGTTATTGATAAGATTGGCTCTACTTAAATCAGCGACAAGATAGAGGGTTTGATCTTTAGGAATCGATTTCTCGGGGTTAAAAGTAAGCGATGAAGTAATCCCAAAAGAACGCGCCACACGCATGCTGGCCATAACCCCCACAGCATCAGCAGCAGCCAAGAGTGCAGTCATCGGATCTGCAGGAGAATCAATTACGGCTCCGATCAAACTTTCATCCCTGTTGAAAAAATATTCCAAATGAAGGCCTGTTGGATTTTCCTTTCCGTTCACAAAGGGATAAGGAAGCCCCGAAAGAACCTCGCCGGCCAGAAGCTTTTGAAAAGGAATCTCTTCAAAAGTCGTAGGAAGGACGGTCCCCTCTTCTGAATCCAGGGAAGCCAGTTTCTTTCCTGAAGAAGAAACAAGGTCAAGATGCCATCCTCTTTCACGGCGTTTCCAAAAAATGCGGCATTCTTGCCCCAGAAGCACTGGCGCTTCGTAACGGATGGTCAAAACATTTTCTGTAAAGCGTCCATTTAATTTTTGTATCACAGCTTGCAAAACAGAATAAATGGCCCCTCCATGGGCTAGGGCTGGATAACCGCGCATACTCTCAGAAAAGGTAAAGGGGATTCCTTCAGTTCCTTTTTGGGAATCGACGGGAGGAAGATCGGGCACGGTAAGATTCCGATTCGTGAAAAAACTCCTTCCCGGAATGGCGCTCTCTTTGGCCAAAGCGCGAAACGCTTCGTCAACGCGACGGATGTTGGCACCTTCAGCCAAGGGGCGCTTGTAAGGAAGCCACCCATCTACAACAACCTTATCGTTTAAAGTGGAATATCCGCTACTTCCCCCATTGTATACAATGAATCTTCCATCCGTCAGGGTGATCACATGACTGAATTGAAGATCCGTTGGCAATTCACTGACAACCTCCAGATATCCCGCCCCCACCATTTTTTCGCGTGGTCCAAGCAGGTTGTGATGATTTAGTTTAGATACTGGATCTTGGACTCTTATGACAAGACTTCCATCTTCCAACTCGCCTACAGCGTATCGGGTATAATCCTTCGGCATTTGATGGAGTGATGTGATTGTTATAACTCCCGGGCGAACCAAGGGCCTATTGGCAAGTTTGAGACTGTTTGATATGCGCCCCTGACACTGGAGGGAATGGATAGG
>MGPH01000044.1:7871-25248 GCA_001797365.1 Deltaproteobacteria bacterium GWA2_45_12 | reverse complement strand
AAAATAAAAAATTTTAGCCTGCGTTTACCTCATCCTCTTGATAAGTGCTCCGTCTGACTTTTCTTTCTGACTTTTCTTGTCTGACTTTTCTTTTCTTTCCTTTCCTCTCCGCTCCTCCGTCTGACTTTTCCCTCCGGTCTGACTTTTCCTCGTCCTCCGTCTGACTTTTCCCGTCTTTCCTGCTTCCGTCTGACTTTCCCTGTTTTTTCTTTCCGTCTGACTTTTCCTTGGTCTGACTTTTCCTTGCTTTCCGTCTGACTTTTCGGTCTGTCTGACTTTTCGGTCTGACTTTTCGTCCTGTCTGACTTTTCGTCTGGTCTGACTTTTCGTCTGACTTTTCCTCATTTAAAAAACACGAACCATTCAAAAAATAATCTTGGAATGAATCATTTAAAACGGAATATCATCCTCCGAATCAAAGGGAGGGGGTTCGTTGGAAGATCCTGATGAAGAAGCGGGGGCAGAGCTGGGAGAATCGGAAGAACCTTGGGATTCAGCCGGATAATCAGAATTTGTCATCCCGCGGCTACCACTTTCACGGCTCCCCAAAAATTGCACGGTTTGGGCGACAATTTCAGTGGTGTATTTGGTTTGGCCCTGTTTGTCTTCCCATTTGCGGGTTTGAAGGCGGCCTTCAATGTAAACCGGGCGGCCCTTGCTTAAATATTCTTTGCAGTTTTCTGCCTGCTTGCCCCATACAATGACACGGTGCCATTCAGTGCGGTCCTGCCATTGGTTGGTCTTTTTATCCAACCAACGTTCGTTGGTAGCAATGTTGAGCGTGGCGACGGCCTGCCCGCCGGCAGTGTAGCGCACTTCGGGGTCTTGCCCCAGGTTTCCGATAAGAATGACTTTGTTGATGCTGGCCATGATGGGGGAAAGGATTCAGAATTCAGGAGTCAGTAGTCAGCATAAAAACTACTGACTACTGATTCCTGGCTCCTGACTCCTTCAAGCTAATTTTTAACGATTCGATAACGGGTTTATTTCTTTGTCAACCTCTTTTGCGCCTTGGTTAAAAGTTTTTCTGCCGTTTTTTGGTCCTCTTTTTCTGAAATGGTTAATGTTCCCAACTGCGAAAATTCTTGAACCAAAGGTTCCAAATAGTTGCGTGCCTCATCGTAATTTTCTTGTTCAAAAAGAACTTCCGCTATCAAGAGCTTGTTGCCTTTTTCTTTAGAATTTACTTCCAAGGCTTTTTGAGCATGGGTATGGGCTTTATCGACATCTTTGGTGATGGGCTCTTTTTTAAGCGAAAAAGAGGGAACTTTAAGATAAATATTTCCCAAAATCCGATGCGCACCTCCTTTTTCATAACGTGGATCAAGCTCAAGAACTTTTTGGGCATCGGATACCATCCATCGCAATTTTTTTTGATATTTAAAGGGAACAGCCTGTAAATACAGCCCACGCGCCACGGCACGATAGTAATAACATCCCGCCTCATTAGAATAACGCCTCACACAATCTTCGGCATAGGCCAGCCCCAGTTTGATATGGCGAATTTTTTCATCAGCAACATTCAGATTAAGCGCCTGATCCACCTCTTCTTCGGCCATGCGGATGAGATTTTGAGCTCCGGTAATTTGCGGACAGGTTTTAACCGAATATTTGGTCGAAGGGGTACAAGCGATGAAAATAAGGGGGATCAATGGTATGCACCCCAGGGCAAGCCCTGGACCCAAGATTCCGTGGCAAGCCACGGGGTTTTGACCCGGCAAGACTCGTCCCCGAAGCCAACGAGCGTAGGGGATAAAAAACAGAAAAAAACGAAACATGGCCTCGTTGTTAAACTGACCAAAAAAGAAACTCAATACTAAAAATTGACAAACGTGAAATGGGTCGGGTATCAATCCTAGCGGGCGAACACATGGGTTCGCCCCTACCCAATAATTTCCTTATGCCACAACTTACTACTATTATTCTTGCTGCAGGTCGCGGCACACGCATGAAATCGGCAAAACCCAAAATTTTGCATGAAGCTGGGGGGCTTCCCCTTATTGCTTACCCCGTGGGTTTGGCTCACAGCTTTAAATCAAACATTGTGCTAGTTGCCCCAAAAAAACACACCGAAATCAAAAAAGCCCTAAAAGAAAATTTTAAGGGAAAAATGAATTATGTGGTGCAAGACCCTCCACGGGGTACGGGACATGCCGTGATGGTGGCTCTTCCTAAAATAAAAGGGGATGGCGATGTGCTGGTTTTATGCGGGGACATGCCCTTGGTAAACCACGCCACCATTCAAACGCTTTTAGATGAACACAGGCAAAAAGATGCCGTGATGAGTTTTTTAACCTGCATCACCAATGGGCGGCAGGAGTATGGACGCGTGTTGCGCAATTTAGATGGCACTCCCCTTCGCATCATTGAAGCCAAAGACGCTAATGAGGAACAAAAGAAAATCCGTGAGATGAATGCAGGAGTGTATGTTTTTAACACCTCCTTTTTAAAACAGGCCATCAAGGAATTATCCACCAACAATGTTCAAAAAGAATATTACCTGACCGATCTGGTGAATGTGGCCGGTAAACTAAATAGGCCCGTGGCCGTTGTTTGCATTCATAACGAGCAAGAAGTGTTGGGGGTGAATTCCCAAATTCAATTGGCTGAAGTTGAAAAAAATATTTACCAACAACGCTGCCAAAGGGCCATGGAGCAAGGAATTAAAATTTTATCACCGGAAACCGTTTTCATCGGGCCCCATGTAAAACTTGGACAAGGCATCACTCTTTTTGGCCCCTGCTATCTTCAAGGCAAGACAACCCTTGGCAACAATACTGTTATTGAACCTGGATGCTGGATTACCGATTCAAAAATAGGAAAGGGGGTTCATCTTAAGGCGTATTGTTATATTTCAGAATCGAGGCTGGATGAAAATGTCACCTGCGGTCCCTTTGCCCATCTGCGGCCGGGCACTGTTCTTAAAAAAGGTTCCAAAATCGGCAATTTTGTCGAAACTAAAAAGTCCACCATCGGCGAAGGCTCCAAAGTAAACCACCTTAGTTACATTGGGGATGCCCAAGTCGGGAAAAAAGTAAACATCGGCGCCGGCACCATCACCTGCAATTACGATGGCATCAACAAATACAAAACCGTCCTCGAAAACGGTGTCTTTGTCGGTAGCGATACCCAGTTTGTCGCCCCCGTGCGCGTGGGCAAAAATGCCTATATCGGCGCTGGTTCCACCATCACCAAAAACGTCAAAGCAGGAAGCCTGGCCCTGACGCGCGTTCCACAAAGAGAATTGCCTCGTTGGAAAAAGAAATAATTGTTCCTTTAAGTGGCATCAAAAGATCAAGGAATCAAAGGTCCGGGGTATGCTTCCTGTCATCGTAGACTTGATCCGGCATCTCCCGAGTATACCGGGAGATGCCGGATCGAGTCCGGCATGACAAACGTTGGTTAATCTTACTCGTAACATGCAAGCATGACGAAGTTCGAAATTAACTTTTTCACCAGACACATTAGGGGCTAGCTGAAAAACCAACACGTTCCCACAAAAGATTCATGAAACGGACTGCTGAAAGGTTCCACTGGTTGGGACTTACCTTCTTAAAGATTCCTGGTTCGGCGGATACACACACACTGACTTCGGGTTTAAGCAACTGATGAAAATAATCCAGACTGGTTTTGGTGTAGGATCCCTCCCCGTTCTTCACTTCTACCATCATCCATGGTTTTTTGTCTTTCACCACCAAAAAATCAACCTCGCGTTTTTGTTTGGTCCGCAAATAAAAAAGCTCCAAAGAAGCCCAACCCCCATCACTGACAAAATCACAAAAGGCTTTTAACTGAACAGCTATAAAATCTTCAAAACGGGCCCCGGCATCAGGAATTTGGGTCCAATCATAAAAATAAATTTTGGGCTCTTTCTTAAGACTATAAGCCACCTTTTTAAAATAAGGTTTGATATGAAAAAGAATATATAATTTCTCAAAAGCAGCCATCAAAAGACGGATGGCCTCGTGCGAAGCATTTAAGTCTTCCCTAAGGGAATTCAGGGAAAGAGGCGATCCCACACGGTGGGGAAGCAAATCATACAGATGCTCGGCCCTTAAATAGTCAATGATACGTGTTAAATCGTGCAGGTCTTCACGAATCAATCTTTGGCGATATTCCCTGTGCCACAGATTCAGCGCGCGTTGCGATTGTTTTTGATAAATACCCGGAAAGCCTGAAAAATCAATAAGGGTCGATAAAGCATCCGGCAAAACCATCTTTTGTTCGATAAATTTTTGAACTGGAGAAGAAAAATCGATGACAAGCGATGATTTTTTCTTCACCTTTCCCAAAACCTCATGGGGAACAAGCGGAGACATATGCAAAAGATGATAACGCCCCAGCATGCTATCCCCGCTTTGATGAAAATATTCCAAACGGGCACTGCCTGTCACTAGCAGATCAAACTCAGTCCCCAAGGTGTCGTAATAACCCTTGATGAGCGTCTTCCACTTGGGGATCTTGTGAATTTCATCCAAAACGAGGCCTGATTTTGGCCCTGATTGCCTCAATTCAGATTCAAAAAAATGGGAATCCTGGCGATATCTGCGTCGCGTGGCTTCATCATCCCAGTTGACATAGACCCCCCCCTTTTTTTCGAGCCAGTTTTTGGCACAAGTGGTCTTGCCCACCTGCCTAGGCCCGGCAATAAAAGCCATAGCCCCTTTTATTTCAGGGTCGATCAAAAGACATTCCAGAAAACGAGGATACATGATGATTATTTTATAGATGCCCTAAAAAAAGTAAATACTTTTTTCCATTATGGCTAAAAAAAGTAAATATGATAATACCCCTAAATGCTGAACTTTTATTTAAAAAACTTCCCCCATTTGCTAGCAACCTTTTTAAATCAAAGACGATAAGGAAGCATCCATTTTTATTTAAGGAGAGACTATGACAGAAATTTCTTTAGCATCTGCATTGCACCAATATTTAGTTGAAACAGGGCTTCTTAGAGATTCAACCCAGCCCGATGGGGCCATTGCCCCTTCACCTGAAATCTCGGCTGCCGAGTTTAGAACAAATCTGTTCACGGTTTTTTTACAGGAATACGCCTCCTTCATTCCGACTGCTACTGAAACTGATGATAACGGGCTAGAAAACGCAGCCAGACGCTTTGGGGATATTCATGGATATGAAGGGGTTTATAGTTTCAACCCAGCCGAATTGACTAACGATATTTCCCGAAGAAACTTTCTTCACGAGCAACTTTTAGCCATGGCCCAAGCCACACAACCGGACAATCCCTTCGAACATGACCGTGAACATTTAAGAATCGCCTTTTATGCCTATGTGGTTTTACGAAATGATTTAGAAACTAATTTTGATCTTTTACAGAAAGCTGAGGAATTATTTACAGGAGCTGTCTTTGCTTTTTATTCAGAAAATACGCCTTTAGCAAATCGTCATACACCTAATCAGATTAAAAAAGGACAATGGACTCGCTTTATAGAAACACTCAAAGAGGCTTTGGCCACTGAGTTGGGGCTTACAATAAAAGAATGGGATGAGTATTTAAAACCCGATGAAGAACTTTTTCCCGAAAAACCGGGCGACAGAGTTACCACGGCTCAAATAGATAGTATGTTAAGGACACGAACGTGGAATGTTTTCGCATCTCCCGACGTTTTGAGAAGAGTTTTGGCCCGTGAGCCTAGCGATGTCGATTTCACCGAAGCTTTAAATATGGGAACACTCCCCAATGGGGCACGAGTGATGATGGAAGCCCAAAGCTTAACGAGTGGTTTGGATTTGGAACCCATCGACACACAAGCCCTTGCACCCAAGATGCCGCCATCACCACATTGTAGAACTACTGCCGCCAATCACTTTGAGATTATAAAACCTGTAACATCTGGCAATGCCAAATCAGATGGCGATGCTGATTTAGGCATAAAACATGGTTCCTCACTCTCTCATCCGGGTCAGCGCTTGACCTTTTCTGGTCATAGAAGCATGGGGCTTTTTAATACGGGTGCTGCAAGAAGAGCTTTTTCATTGGGCGGACCTTTGGCGCGTAGTGCCATGTGGATGCATCGGTAAAATTTTTGTGTTTGGCAACTTTTTTTAAAAAGGGCCGATGACCTTTGTATCGATGGGTTTACTTTCTCCTATTATCAGAAGAAGTTTCCAAGGTGCTGTTCGATTGCCTTTTTTAGGACCATTGGTTCGCAACCATTCTCGTTTCCAACCAGCTCAAACGATTCATCCAACAGTCCATTCTACAGCTACTCCTCAAGCAACAAATTCAGCTTCATCCTATGCAGACTCTTCCACCCGAGAAAAAAGGGAGAGCCCTCTCGGTTTTGCCTTAGCCTATGCCCATCATCAGTTGTCACGTCTTCGAGCCAGACGTCATGTGGCCACTCATCTAAAAGCTTTGAATATTCCCAAAGAAGCCCCCTTTGTGGATGCCCAAAAATTGGGGGAAGAGGGGGCAAGCCGCCTTTTGGAGGCAAAAATCCGTGAAGCCAAGAGTCAAGGAAAACCTGTTTTGGTTTTTATAGGATGTGGCACCAGACCACGCGAAATTGCTGAGGCTTCTTTTCTTTATCCCGATGCTTTTATTGTGGGCATCGAAAAAAGGCCCATGCTTTTAACTCCCTCTTTTTTCCCTGAAGGAAATAATTATTTCTATTACCAAGAAAGCTTACAAAGTGCTTTTTCCTGCCTTCGAGGGGAGAGCTTGGTGAATACCGTTTACCTTATAGCTCCCCATGGGACAGCTCAAAAAGAACTTATCAAGGAATATGCCTCTGTTTTGGAGGAATCAGGCAAACTAATCATCGTGACGGAAACACTTTCGGCCATTGAGGGGACTGAAACATCTTTGGCTCGATGTATCCTGGAAAGAATGGTGGGGGCATCATCTACCCTTGAACGTTTCCCTCGTTTTCAGGAAAAGCTTCGTCAACGAATTGAGGTCATTCACGAAAATATAGTTCAAAGTGTCCGTGAAGTTTTTGGAGACGATGTGGTGGTGAGTCAAATTTCCATGGAAGCTGACGTGGACACGCTGATGAAATATTTTATTGTTACATCACTTCTTCTTCAAATAAAGGGTGGTTATCAAGGCTATGTTTGGGTTATCGAGGCCACCAAGAAAATGGGATAGTTTTTAGCCTTATTACAACAAGAAATTTTGACTTGGTTTAGATTAATCAGGCATTAGTCGCCACACCCAACCCACTCATCACCTCAATGGCAATTTCTTCCATCGCCCTGCCAGTGACATCCACCGTGCGGATGTCCCCTAGTTTCTTGAATATGTCTTGGGCGTATTGGAGTTCATTATCGACATTGGATTCTTGCGCGTAATCTTCGTTTTGCGGGCGGCCCATGGCTTGCAGGCGGTTGACTCGACGCGACACCAATTGTTCGCGTGATATGACAAGGCCGATCAATTTTTTCTTGTCGAGGCCATAAATTTTTTCAGGAATGGGCTGGCCCATGACAATGGGCACGTTGGCACACCGATACCCGTGATAAGCCAGATAAACGGACAAGGGCGTTTTTGAGGTGCGAGAAATCCCCAACAATACAATATCGGCATGGTCAATGGTATCAAGGCCCAGCCCCTCATCATGACGCACGGTAAATTCCATGGCCTCAATGCGTTTGTAGTAGTCCATGGTCACCTTGTATTGAAGACCGGGTTCATCGCTTGGCAGGTCATGAAAATAATGCGAAAGCATCTCAAGAACCGGGCCCATCACATCCATGGCCACAACATTCTGTTTTTGAGCCTCTTCTAAAAGGGCGCGGCGCATTTTTTGTGACACCATGGTGAATAAAATGACGGCCTGACGATTCTTGGCTTCTTCAACCACCTTGCGGATTTTTTCATCGGTGGTAATGCGGATTTTCCGCACAATCTCGGTTTTGACATTGGTGAATTGGCGCGAAGCTGATGTGGCCAAGTTAATAGCCAGATCACCGGTGGCATCCGATATGGCAAAAATAGTGAATGTGTTTTTTGAGGCCATGAATATTTATATGACACAAATAATCCCCTCCCCCTAGGAGGGGGGAGGGTAAGGGAGAGGGTGATCACGGGCTCACCCTCCCCCTTACCCCCTCCCCTCAAGGGAGGGGGGATTTTAATAATATTACGATATCAATTTCACCTGCGCTTGGGGTTCAAAAGCCCCTACTTCATCAATCCCCTGCATTTTATCCGAATAGCGTCCCAATCTTTTTTCGGCGCTTTCATAGCTGGTTTTAAGATTGTTTAAATGGAAACCGACTTTTTCGAAATCACCTTTAAACCGATCCAACTCAACACTTAATTGGCGTATTTGGGAGGTTATCTCAAGGATATTTTTTTGCATGTTTTCGCCCCGAAGCGCATGCATCAGCGCCCCCAAATAAGCATAAAAGCCGTTGGGCGAAACAGGGATCACCCGTTTTTTTAAGGCATAGGCATGCAGCGATTCTTCCTGGCTTAAATCATCATCGCGAATAATCACTTCATAAAAAATATTTTCGGAAGGGATGTACATGAAGGCAAAATCAAAAGTGCCTTCATCGGGCAAAATATATTTGCGGGCAATGGCATCGATGTGTTTTTTGACATCCACACAAAACATTTTCTTGTTCCGTATTTTTTCCGTCTCATCTTCGGTAGCCAAAATACGCTTGAAATTTTCAAGGGGAAATTTGGAGTCGATGGGAAGTAAATGATCCCCAAGTTTAATAACCGCATCGACCTTTTCGTTATTTTTGAAAGAATATTGAACTTCAAACCGGTCCCGCGGAAACATTTCAGCCAACACACGCTCCAGAATAATTTCCCCCAATCCACCCCGTGCCTTGGGGTTGCGCAAAATCTCCTGAAGCGAACTGATGTCTTTGCCCAAATTAAATATTTTTTCGTTGGCCTCTCCCAGTTTTCCCAATCTGTTTTGTAAATCACCAAACACGCGCGCGGCATTGTCCATGCGTTCGTTCAAACTTTGGGTCATGTCGGTGGAGGCTTTAACTGTTTGCCCCAACCTTTCTTGCACTTGCTGGCTGACTTGCCCCAATTGTTGATGGATGAACTGGTTATTGTGGGTCACATTCTGCTGCATTTGGCTTTGCAACTCGGCAATATGCTGTTGAAGGCTTAAAAATTGGGGGGAAAGATCTTGTGGGGGAATTGCTGGGGGCTTTCGAAACAAGGAAAAAAAGAAACCCAAACCAAAAACAACAACCAAGCCCCCTAAAATTAAATCCAAATGCGGCATGGCCTTAAGTTATATAGAAGCTTAAGGGGGCAAACAAGAGTTTTTACCGAAAACGAGGATGGGACTGACGGTCGTAACGATGATCGTGGGCTCCAATCACTCTTTCCCTTCTCAAGTCGGCCGCTAAAACCACAAGCTCAGCTACTGTAGCTGGAGCCACTAACTCTATATCCGGTCTGGCCGCAAGATTTGCCAAAGTAGCACGATGATTGAGGTGTGAAGTACGTCCTCTTTCATCAAGTTGACTTGTTAGCTCCCTAAGGGTCGCTCTTATACGGCTGGCATTGTCTAACGTAAGCCTTCTATTTTTTATAGTTTCTGGTTCAACCTTGACACTGTCCGCAAGCCATCGAATCGCCGCCCATGTAGTATCATCTATTCTTTCTTCGCGCCTACCAACAGGGGCCGATGGCAGCGGAGGTCTTCCTGCATGGCGAGAAGATGCTAAAACACTTGATGAAACAATGCCCCCTTGACCAGGCCTTCTAAAGGTAGGAACAGGAGCGTCCTCCACAGCCTGATAACCAGTACCCCCAAACCATACGGATGGACGACGAGAAACGGAAGGGGGTTGGCCTTTTCGCCCAGAAAAATCTGGAGCTGGGCCGGGAGTTTCTGGAAAAGCGACTGTAACTTTTTCGGGAGTAACAGCTATCACTTCTTTGGCATCACCAGTCTCGACAACAACCTCTTCATTTGCCACCCTGTGCACAAATCCGGCTGCAATCAACCTGTTTTCAAAAGTCGAATCCCGGCTAAAAACTCTGGTGACTAATTCACTCTTTGAAAGAAGAGTGCCCATAATTCGTTCATCAAGGGCCCTGTCATTAATTTCCCATGCCTCCGGATCACCTTCTGCGGTTCCAAAAATGGGATCGAGTTCATAATCCGCTGATAAAAGAAGACGATCAAGAGCACTTTGATATCCATAATAAAGGGCGTGAACAATTCTAAATCTTTCAAGAAACTCAGATAAAGTTATGCAACCTTTGCCTTTGTTATAATCAAAAGTTGCTAAGGCAAGATATGGAAGCTCCGGAGGTAATTCAGAAGAAGAAACTTCATCACCGGCAATATCCAAAAATTGACGAAGAGTTCCCTCTAAGCCCCTTTTTAGCACCCAGCTAAGGCGATTCCCAAGATCATAACCACCTGCATAATCTTCCGGTTGAATGCGCCGCAAAGTGGCCTTCACCACTTCTAAATCAAGTTCAGGGAAAACCGGTGCAGCGGCTGGTACAGAAGCAGGGGAAACTGGAACCACAGCTGTTTTTCCTTTAGCCCCTTTTCCTCCTTTTCCACCACCAGTTGTCGCTCCTAAAGTAAAAACTATAGGACCTCGATCATCTGTGCCAGATCCTAGATGTGCCACCGGACCGCTACCAAGATTGACAACTTTCAACAATTGCTGCCCTGCAGTAAGCCCACCAAAAGCATCCACTGGGGCCATGCCCGCAGCTTGACTTACTGCTTCTTCATGAGGTCTTCGTGATTGAGGGGACACAAGATCAGCGGGAGAAGACGGATGATGCCCCTGGGACCTAAACCCTGGCTGAGCCCGATGTGGTCGGAAGAGACCTACTGTAGGCCGAAAAGCGGGTGAAGGACGAAAAGAAGGAAAATTTAAAAGTGTACCCATAGTGCCTTTTACTTCGGCAGTTTTGAAAAAAAGTTGTGTTTCTTGGACAGAAAAGGGCAAATTGTCTTACCCTAAAAAATGTTGAATAAATTCATATTCTTTGATCCCATAAAACTCTTTTTATTGAAAAATCCACTTGATGCCAGGGGATTAAAAAAGATATTTGCCACTTATGGCTTCTGTCATCATTTACACCACCAATTCCTGCCCCTACTGCAAAGCGGCCAAAAACCTGCTTCATTCAAAAGGCATCCCCTACCAGGAAATAAATGTTGAAGAGGACCAGACCAAAAGAAAATGGCTCACCCAGGTCACCGGGCAAAGAACGGTGCCACAGATTTTCATTAATGATAAATCGATCGGGGGGTTTCAGGAATTGTCGGAACTGGATCAGGAAGGAAAATTGGATGGGATGTTGGTGTAAAATTACCTGAAAAGCTCCTTAAACGCCTGAATAGCAACCTCTCTTTTTAAATAAGCAATCGATTCTGTCAGTGGCAGTTTTTGAGGACAAACCTGGACACAGTTTTGGGCGTTTTGGCAATCATCGACTCCCCCCTCATTCATCAAAGATTTTATCACCGACGTGGCCAGCCTTGTTTCCAACCCCTGCTTTAAACCTTCCGCCATTTGGTACAAAACTTTGGGCCCCACATAGTCCGAATTCCCATACTGCGGGCAAGCCTCCATGCAGACATTGCAATCA
This sequence comes from Deltaproteobacteria bacterium GWA2_45_12, assembly GCA_001797365.1. Classification (NCBI taxonomy): domain Bacteria; class Deltaproteobacteria; species Deltaproteobacteria bacterium GWA2_45_12. The sequence goes on along the minus strand of MGPH01000044.1, from coordinate 13,676 downwards.
ATGCAGGGGGTTGGTGTAACGTTCCGTAGGGGCGCCGCTTGCCGCGCCCCATCGAGAAACGCAACTTGCCGCGCCCCATCGAAAGTCACCACCAAATCACGCATCACACCAAAAGAGGAAAGGGGCTCGACCACCACGGGTTCGGGGAGATCTTCAACAACGGTGGAGCATGCAAGAACAGGCCGCCCATTTACCGTCATGGCGCATGATCCACAAATGGCCTGATGGCAACAAGAGTCCCACGCCACAGGGTTTACGGCTTGTTGGTTTACGGTAATCGGTCGAAGGCGTATCTGCTCCAAAACCTGGATCAAAGTAGCCCCAACGGGCAAGACCATCTCAAATTCTTCCCAGTAATTCTGCCCTTCGGGACTATCCTGACGTTTTATTTTGAAAAGTTTTTTCATGTTTCTTCCGCTTAGGCCACCGACAATTTATTTTGCCAGTCCCCTACATCTTCATATCCAACAACCGGTCCCTGTTTTTCATCATAAACAACGCGGGATATTTTCATGAAATGGTCATCATCCCCACGGGGAAAATCAGAACGATAATGCCATCCGCGCGATTCCTTGCGGGCAATACTTGCCGCAATCAACCCCTGCCCCAACAACACCATGTCTTTGATGGCCCGGGCCATCAAATAAGAATCATTGGCATGAATATTTTTGTCGGGAATAAAAACCTGATCACATTTTTCTTTTAATTCCAAAACTTTGGATTGAGTTGTTTGAAGTTTTCGTAAATCCCTTACAAGCCCCAATCCATCACTTAAATCTTGTTTTAAATCAGAAAATAAAGCCCATGGATTTTCACGCCCGGAACGGTTTAAGAATTCATCTTGAATATTTCTTTGGCGGGCTTCTTCATCATTTTGTATCTTTTGGGAAATTGAATCTGAAACCCCCTCGGCGGCAATATAGGCGGCAGCCCCTTTGGCCGCCTTGACACCGGAAAAAAGACTCGAAAGGAGAATATTGTCTTCCAAGGCATTGGCTCCATGCCCCTGATATTGGCATTCCCCCGCGGCAAAAACACCGGCAAGGCTTGTCTGCATGGTTTGGTCCACCCACAACCCACCCGGCCAATAAGTCACGGCAGGCTTCACAAAAAATGGCCGCCCAGAATTAAGAGAACCTAAAAGAGCCCCACCCTCCTTAAAAAAATCTTTTCTGGCAGAAGAAAAATCAGCCTGGCAGCCCAAGTCCTCTGTCTTGAAATATTTTTTTAAAGTGCGCAGGGCCACAAGCGAAGGAAGACTGTTTTTATAAGCGGGATATAATTCTTCAAAAAGATAAAAGGGCTTACCCGCACGTGTCACAAAAAAACGGGCGTTTTCTTTTCTGGCCAACCCTCCCATGCCTATGTATTGCCCCGCATGTTCAAGGCAGAAAGGATGCCACTGAATAAATTCCGGATTGGCAAGCAGGGCACCCTCTTGCCATAAACGGGAAACGGCCACACCGCAGGCATGGGCGGGTTGGGTAGTGGTTTGAAACAAACCTCCGATACCCCCCGTACAAAAAATAGCCGCATCAAAGGCAAACGATTTTATTTCAAAATTCTTTCTTGATTGCGCCACCAAACCGCAGGCTCTCCCATGGCTATTTTTGATAAGCGATAAAAATTCCCATTCTTCATCATGTTTTAAAAGCCCATCTGCTTCATAGGCTTTCAAGCGAGCTTCTAAAGTCTTGGTTATATAAAAACCCGTCGTTAACCCCGCATGCAAAGTGCGAGATTGTTTTTGCCCTTCCCCCAAAAAATGCTGAAAACTTCCATCTTCTTCGCACGCAAAGGGGACACCCCATTTTTGAAGTTTTTGTCCCAGAGAAAAAGCATTTTTTACCATTTCAGAAACAAAGGTCGTATTGACTAAAAATTCACCGGCACTCAGGGTTTCTTGTTGATGGGCTAAAATTTCGTCTTCTTTTCCAGAGGCAGAAAACCCGAAACGTGTTGAAAGCCCGTCACTCTTTCCTTTTTTGGAAAATGAAAGAAGAGTTACGTTAACCCCCTCTTCCAAAAGAGTTAAGGCACTCATCATTCCGGAAATACCGGCACCAACGACTATAATGTGGGGTTGAGGGGACATTATTTTTTTTACACCACCATTTGCATCAGCTTAAAAACAAGATCCAAAAACCAGGGCGGTTGCGCGTAATGATAATACAAACGCAAGATGAGAAAAGCATAAAGTAAAAAGAGAAAAGAAAACAATATCAAACTGGCCCAGGCCCATTTTTTTTGGATAACAGGAGAAACCAGCCCCCCTCCCTGAATGAATCCACTTAAAATCTCTGCCCAAAAATACCCAAAAAAGAAAAAAGATCCTACCAAATGGATGAAACAAACAGATTCTTTTTCATACCAACCCAGAAGCCAGGACGACAGATTTTCCACATCCAAAAAAAACACCGGCAAAAACAGGACAAACCAGGTTAAAAAATAGAGCATGGCCGGTAAAAAACTGAATTTTCTCCAAAAATAACGCCGATTGGCAAAATGGGGATAAATTTTAAGCGAGGTGGATCCCAAAAAAACAAACCCAAGACCATAAATAAAATGAAAGAGAATGGGCCCTACAATAAAAGCGAGGACAAAAAAACGGAAAAAAGGAATAACGACAAGAAATTGATTGAATTGATCGTAAGTGGATGCCCCGTTGGGTCTGAAAAAAAGAAAGAGGGGAAAGATAAAAACGAATCCAAAGAGAAAAAATGGAAGGACCCCTGAAACAAAATGAAAGCGGCGAAGGGCAAAACGTGATTGCAAGGACATTTCACCCTTTGACTTGGCTCAGGGTGTCCAGTCTTGGTTCAGTTCGTTGTAAAAAGGGAACATGGTGTCCGTCAGAGGCGGATCAGCCTCTGGCTGAAGCCAGTCGAACCATGTTTTGTAATTCCTTTTACAATTTGATCGAATCGACCAAGCTTTTCACATGAGCTACAGATTCGTCAAACAACTTCTTTTCATCCGCAGTCAATTTAACTTCCATTACTTTTTCAACACCACCGGCCCCAACAACCACGGGCACTCCCACATAATAGCCATTCACACCATATTCTCCTTCAAGAAGGGCCGCACAGGCTAAAACCCGCTTTTTGTCTTTTAAATGGCTTTCAACCATCAAAATAGCTGAGGCCGCAGGAGAAAAGAAAGCGCTGCCCGTTTTTAAAAGATTCACCACTTCACCACCGGCCACCCGTGTTCTTTGAACGATGGCTTCTATTTTTTCGGGGGATAAAAATTCGGTTAAAGGCATGCCATTGATTGTACATAAACGGATAATGGGAACCATATCATCCCCATGCCCCCCAAGAACTAGCGCCGTCACATCTTCAATACTGACCGAAAGGGCTTCGGCAACAAAGGCGCGGAAGCGGGCCGAATCCAGAACACCGGCCATCCCCACCACACGGTTTTTGGGAAAACCGGTGATTTTTTTCATGGTATAAACCATGGCGTCCAGAGGATTGGAAATAACCACAACAAAAGCCTTGGGAGCATACTGCTTAATGCCCGTGGCCACCGATTTCATGATTTCCAGATTTTTGGCCAACAAATCATCCCGGCTCATTCCCGGTTTACGGGCCAGCCCGGCAGTCACAATAACAACATCCGAACCTTCAATTTCTTTGTAGTCGTTGGCCCCTTTTAATTTGGAATCGCTGCCCAAAACAGGGGTGGCTTCCCAAATATCCAGGCATTTTCCTTGGGGAAGCCCTTCCACCACATCAAAAAGAACCACGTCTCCCAATTCTTTTTGAGTAATAAGCTGGGCTAAAACCCCACCAATGTTTCCACCACCGATTAATGAAATTTTCTTGCGCATTTTCAATTGTGTCGTTTCGACTCCGCTCAACGACCATCTCTATGGTCCCTGAGCGGAGTCGAAGGGACATTACATATTCTTCACAATTTCTTTCCCAAATTCAGAACACTTCAAGAGCTTTGACCCCGGCATAAGCCGTTCAAAGTCGTAGGTCACGGTCTTATTGGTAATGCTCTTCCCCAAGCCCTTCACAATAAGGTCAGCTGCTTCCTGCCATCCCATGTATTCAAGCATGAGCACCCCTGAAAGAATCACCGAACCCGGGTTTACCTTATCAAGTCCCGCATATTTGGGGGCTGTTCCGTGAGTCGCTTCAAAAATTCCGTGACCGGTCACGTAATTGATGTTGGCCCCTGGCGCAATGCCGATACCACCTACCTGTGCGGCAAGCGCGTCCGAGAGATAATCGCCATTTAAGTTCATGGTGGCGACAACGTCGAAGTCTTTGCCTCGCGTTAAAACTTGTTGCAGGCAAATATCCGCAATGACATCGCGAACAAGAAGAAATTTCTTCCATTTGCCACTACCATGAGTTTCCCAAATGGCATCCAAAGTATTCTTCACTTCTTGGCATACCGATTTTTGCTTGTCGGGAACCATTAAATCATAGCCCGGTTCCACAAGAGCCGCATTGGCTTCAATAGAAACATTCGGATTTTTTTCCTTGTTACCCAAAATCCAGCTTTCGCGTTCGGTGACAATCTGGTTTCGGAACTCATTTTTGGCAACCTCATACCCCCATTCACAAAAGGCGCCTTCAGTAAACTTCATGATGTTGCCTTTGTGGATAAAAGCCAAATTGCTGCGTTTATGCTTAAGGGCATATTGCAAAGCCGATCGAACAAGGCGTTTGGTGCCTTCGGAAGAAACCGGCTTAATGCCAATGCCCGATGTTTCCGGGAAACGGATCTTTTTCACGCCCATTTCTTTTTGAAGGAAGGCAATGATTTTTTTGGCTTCGGGTGAGCCGCTTTGCCATTCAATTCCCGCATAAATGTCTTCGGAATTTTCGCGGAAAATGACGATATTGATATCTTCGGGTTTTTTAACTGGGCTGGGCACCCCTGCAAAATAACGCACAGGGCGCAAGCAAACGTACAAATCAAGAATCTGGCGAAGAGCCACATTCAGGCTACGAATACCACCGCCAATAGGAGTTGTCAGGGGGCCTTTAATCCCCACAAGATATTCGCGATAAGCTTCCAAAGTTTCATCCGGCAGCCAGTTTCCTGTTTGTTTAAAGGCTTTTTCACCCGCCAACACTTCCATCCACTGCAATTTCCGTTTTCCTTTGTAGGCCTTTTCAACTGCGGCATCAAATACAATGACGGACGCATTCCAGATATCGGGCCCCGTTCCATCGCCTTCAATAAAGGGAATGATGGGATTGTCAGGGACACTAAGGACCCCATTTTTAATGGAAATTTTTTGCCCATGGGCGGGAATTTTTAATGATGACATATTCTTAATTTGCACCCGCCCCCTCACCCCCTCCCCTCAAGGGAGGGGGGAATCCCCTCTCCCCTTGGGGGAGAGGGTTAGGGAGAGGGGTCAATTACCTTTAAGCAATGTTCTTTGATACTCACGAATCAATTTGGAAATATGTGTGGTGGAAATTTCCTTGGGGCACACCGCTTCACATTCACCTTCGTTAGAGCAGGCACCAAACCCTTCCTTTTCCATTTGTTCCACCATGCGTTCCACACGTCTTTCGCGCTCGGCTTGCCCTTGCGGAAGCAGAGCCAGTTGCGTCACTTTGGCTCCTACAAAAAGATAAGCGGAAGCATTTTTGCATGCCGCGGCACACGCCCCACATCCAATACAAATAGCCGCATCAAAGGCCGCATCGGCAATGGTTTTGGGAATGGGAATGGCATTTCCATCAACAGCGCTTCCGGTATCTACTGAAACATAACCACCAGCGGCCATAATGCGGTCGAAAGCACCACGATCTACACACAAATCCTTGA
>MGPH01000044.1:2904-7811 GCA_001797365.1 Deltaproteobacteria bacterium GWA2_45_12 | reverse complement strand
AAAAGCGATGGGATCCTCCCCTTTTTTGACCAATTGGTCATTTAAGACATCCAACATTTCCAAAAAGGACATGTCGGCTTCCACACCTTCCAAAACATAGCCCACCATTTTCCCCGGACTATTTCTGTCTTTTTGCCGCCAAATTTTTAATGTGAGTTTCATGACTTCTGACGCGTCCGACCTGTCTGACAGGTCCGACACGTCCGATTATTTATAAGACCTCTGCGCTAATTTTATATTTTCAAAACTAAGGGGTTCTTTGTGCATTTCGGGTTCGGCATTAACCCCCTTATATTCCCATGCCGCCACATAGGAAAAATGTTCGTCGTCTCTTTTGGCTTCCCCATCTTCGGTTTGACTTTCCTCACGGAAATGCCCTCCACATGATTCGCGGCGATGTAAGGCATCTTTGGCTAACAATTCTCCAAACTCCATATAGTCGGCCACACGAAGGGCCTGCTCTAAATACTTGTTCACATTGCCGGGTTCCCCCGCAATTTTCAGGTTTTTCCAAAACTCATCACGTAAAGCCCTGATTTGCTGTATTCCTTCTTTGAGCCCTTCTTCCGTACGAGAAATGCCCACCTTGTCCCACATGATGTGCCCCAAGCTTCGATGAAAATCGAGAACCGTACGCGAACCTTTAATGGCAAAAAGCTGGTCAATTCTTTTTTGTGACGCATTTTGGGCTTCCTTAAAAGCGTCATGATCGGTTGTTATTTTTGGAAGTGGTGTTGAAGCCAGATAATGGGCCAGGGTATAAGGAATCACAAAATAACCATCGCCTAACCCTTGCATCAGGGCTGAAGCGCCCAAACGATTTGCCCCGTGATCTGAAAAATTAGCTTCTCCCAAAACATGCAGACCCGGGATATTGCTCATCAGGTTATAGTCCACCCACAGCCCCCCCATGGTGTAATGCACAGCAGGAAAAATTTTCATGGGAACCTTGTAAGGATTGTCCCCGGTAATTTTTGCGTACATATCAAACAAATTACCATAGCGACCGCGAATCACATCTTCACCCAAACGTTTGATGGCATCGGCAAAATCGAGATAAACCGCCAAGCCTGTTGGCCCAACCCCCAAACCATCATCACAAGCAAACTTGGCATTCCGCGCCCCTACATCGCGCGGCACCAAATTACCAAAACTTGGATACTTGCGTTCCAAATAATAATCCCGCTCATTTTCAGGAATATCCTTCGCCGCACGTTTATCTCCCTTCTTTTTAGGGACCCATACACGGCCATCGTTACGAAGGCTTTCACTCATCAAGGTAAGTTTGGATTGATGCTCCCCACTGACAGGAATGCATGTGGGATGGATTTGCACATAACAGGGGTTGGCAAAATAAGCCCCCCTTTTAGCCGCACGCCACGTAGCGGAGACATTGCTGTTGACCGCATTGGTTGAAAGAAAATAAACATTGCCATAACCCCCGGTGCACAACAAAACCGCATCGGCCGCATGACGTTCCAACTCGCCGGTGATAAGATTACGACAAACAATGCCGCGCGCCTTGCCATCGGCGATGACTAAGTCGAGCATTTCACGTCGGGAAAAAAGTTTTACCTGACCCAAATCCACCTGGCGCATCAAAGCACTATAAGCCCCCAAAAGAAGCTGCTGGCCTGTTTGCCCACGGGCATAAAACGTGCGCGATACCTGGGCCCCGCCAAATGAACGGTTATCAAGCATCCCGCCATATTCACGGGCAAAGGGGACTCCTTGCGCCACACAATGATCGATGATTTTAACACTGGCTTGGGCCAAGCGATACACATTAGCCTCACGTGCGCGATAATCCCCGCCCTTCACCGTGTCATAAAATAAACGACGGATGGAATCGCCATCGTTCTTATAATTTTTGGCTGCGTTAATACCGCCTTGAGCAGCAATACTGTGCGAACGTCGGGGACTATCCAAAATAGTAAAGGCCTGTACATTGTAACCCAGCTCACCCAAACTTGCCGCGGCAGAGGCTCCCGCTAAACCGGTTCCCACAACAATCACCGTAAATTTACGGCGATTGGCTGGGTTCACCAATTTCATATTAAAACAATGGTTCTCCCATTTTTGTTCAATGGGACCGGAAGGTATTTTTCCATCCAAGATCACAGTTTACCCCCTGACAAAAAAATGAGGATGGGGATGATGACAAATCCGCCTGTAATCACCGTCGCCAAAACATGCCCCAAACAACGAATTTTTTTATTATGATTGATTCCCAATGATTCAAAGGCACTCATAAAACCGTGCCACAAATGAAACCCCACCACGATCATGGCAAGCACATACCAGATCACCTCACCCATCTCGGTAAACTCTTCCATCACCAAACGATGAATATCGCGCACCTCAGGGTTAGCCGCTGAAGCGTAGGCAGGTCCGTACTTAAAAGTGATTAAATGAAGGGGGACAAAAACCAGAAGAATCAAACCAGATACAATCATGGTCGAAGACGAAATACTTTTTCGACTTGTGTGATTGGCCCCTTTTTTGACCTGATAGGCGACGGGGCGTGCTTTTCTATTGGTATAAGTAACAATAAATCCATTAATAAAATGGCCCACAAAAAAGGCCAGAAGAATGAATTCAGCCAAATAAATGAGAGGGTTTGAGATAAGTTTGTGGCTGTAGTTGTTGTAGGCCTCGGCCCCTAAAAAAATAACCAAGTTGCCGGCCATGTGGGTGATTAAAAAACCAATCAGAGCCAACCCCGTAAGGGCCATGACCATCTTGCGACCGATGCCCGTTGTCAAAAATTTGTGAAAAGTGAGCATAACAAACAAGGGAAACCAAAGATTGGCGCGATGTATATAGGGGGCGAGATCATCCGTCAAGTTTAGATTCAAAATTTGATGCCAAAATTTTGGAGCTGAAATCATGACTTAGATCATGAAATCATGGAGTGAAAAATTTTTCAGGAAGTTGTTTCATTCAAAATCCAGGCAGCGAAATCGGGGCTTACTTCTTCAAGGGGCAGGCTGACAATACAGGGGACTTCATAGCTGTGGATGGAACGAACTTTTTCCATCACCTGTGGAACAAGGGATTGCCGTGTTTTTGTCATTAAAACGGATTCTTTTTCTACCTGAATTTTATCTTCCCACCAATACATCGATTCAACCGAATCAAAAATATTGGCACAGGCCACAAGCCTTGATTCAAGAAGAACCTTGGCGATTTTTTGTGACTCACCCTTGTCTTTTGTCGTGATGTAAACAAGGCTAATGGGTTCGTTCATGATGTTTTTAAGAAATTTTATATTTTTCAGGGCGTCCCAAATCACGCAGCAATAAATTTACTTCCATTTTAAGCTTATTGAGATTCTCCTGAATTTTAAATGTATCACTTTCGAAAGCTTCAACCGTCTTTATATGGGAATTACGGCCTTTTTCACGAGTCTGCTCAACCTCATAGCGCTTCATCGCCCGATAAATGATAATTTCTAAATGGCTGGGGGAAATGGGTTTGATAACGTAATCATAAGCTCCGCGCTCAATAGCTTCGACCGCCGACTCTGTGGATTCATAAGCTGTCATCATCACCACCACGGGATGGCGTTTTATTTTTTTGAGTTCATCTAAAAATTGAAGCCCGTTGATTCCAGGCAACATATAATCCAAAAAAACAAAATCAATCGCAAGCTCGGGCTGCTTGATCATTTCAAGGGCCGCTTCTGCCGATTTGGCAAGGTGAACACTATAGCCCAGGTTCACCAATTCATCATGCATTATCTGACGAACAACTTGACTGTCATCAATAACCAAAAAATTTATTTTTTTCTTTTGCATATAAACATTCACTCCGAGGAAAAGCGCTCTCAAAACCTTTTGAGAAAACTATTTAATTTTAGATGTTTTTCAAAGATTTTTCAATCAACACATTGATTCTTTATGCGTCATCAAAATAACACTGTGTGAGTTATTTTGACCCGTATTGACACATGGCGCCAGAGCCTGCATAAGCTTGAATACAAACGTGAATACGATGGAGGGATATCTAGAAATAATCAAATCTCATGAATTTCTTAAACAGGTTAGTTCAAGCAGCTTAGGGGCACTTACCAGAGCCACAAGTTTTCCATCCACTTTTACTTGGCCTTCCAAAAGATCTCGTTTTTCATCTTCTAAAAGGGAAAGGGCTGGCTCGATGAGGTTTTCGGGAACTTCCATGGTCTTTTCACTTCCATCAACCAACAAACCCACACTCATGCCTTTGTCTTCCACAATGACAATGCGCTGGCTTTCATCATCTTTTAAAGATGTAAGCCCAAAGATCGCCTTAAGATTCATCACCGACAAAATATTTCCCCTTACATTCATGATTCCCAAAATATAGGAGGGAACATTGGGCAAAACAGAAATGGGGTGGGTTGGGACAACTTCCTTCACATAAAGAACATCCACACCATACCATTCGTCATTAAGCTTAAAGACAATGATGTTTTTAATGGCCTGGCGTTTTTGGCCTTCGTCACTTAAATCATTTTCAAACAGGACTATTTTTTCAGACATACACAATTATCCACCCAGATATTTTTTTACTTTTTGGATAAGTTCATTATCTTCACAAGATTTTACCAGGTAATCAACGGCTCCAAGGTCTTGGGCCCCGCGCATCACATCCGCATCGCGCATCGCGGTAAAAACGATGACCGGAACCTGCTTGAGGTTTGGATAAGTACGGAATTCCCTTAAAAAACCATAGCCACTCATTTTGGGCATGAGTAAATCGAGGATGACAAGATCTGGAATCCATTCTTTAAGCAATTCCAGGCCCTGATAGGCTGCGTGGGCCACCCGACATTCATAACCATTGGCCTCCAAACGTTTATGGATAAAGAAGGTAAAGCTTTCTTCATCATCGACTACCAAAATTTTTTTCTTTGCTTCCATATT
>MGPH01000044.1:0-2888 GCA_001797365.1 Deltaproteobacteria bacterium GWA2_45_12 | reverse complement strand
TGAGCGAACGTAGTGAGTCGAACGGGTTGCCGATGGAGGGGGCGACGCGAGCCCCTATGATTGTAAAATAAAACTTTCCATTTGCCCACTTCTTTCACGAAAGGAACTTTATGCCCTCGGACAGCTTTAAAACCAAAACAACCCTCTCTGTAAATAACCAAAAATATTCTTATTACAGCCTTCCCCAACTTGAAAAAAGTGGTTTTAAATTAAAAACACTGCCCTATTCCATAAGGGTTTTGGTGGAAAACCTGCTTCGTTGTGAAGACGGCCTTTCGGTTTCAAAAACAGACATCCAATCCCTGCTTGAATGGAAACCTCAACAGATCAACGCCAAAGAAATCAATTTCATGCCCGCCCGGGTTATTTTGCAGGACTTCACCGGGGTCCCTGCTGTTGTTGACCTGGCCGCCATGAGGGATGCCATTAAAAACCTGGGGGGCGATCCCCAAAAAATAAATCCCCTGCAACCGGTGGAATTGGTGATCGACCATTCGGTGCAAGTGGATGCTTCAGGAAATGCCGAGGCCTTTGGCGTGAATGCCAGGCTTGAATTTGAGCGCAACGAAGAACGCTACACCTTTCTTAACTGGGGCCAGAAAGCCTTTAAAAATTTTAAAGTGGTTCCACCCGATACGGGCATTGTCCATCAGGTAAACCTGGAATTTTTAGCCCGTGTGGTCATGGTGTGTGAAAAGGGAAATGAAAAAATCCTATGCCCCGACACCGTGGTGGGAACTGATTCGCATACGACAATGATCAACGGATTGGGCGTTTTAGGATGGGGCGTGGGGGGCATTGAAGCCGAGGCTGCCATGCTGGGACAGCCTTGTACCATGCTCATTCCTCCCGTGGTTGGATTTAAGTTGACGGGAAAACTTCCCGAAGGCGCCACGGCCACCGATGCTGTGCTTACTGTCACTGAAATGCTGCGAAAAAAAGGAGTGGTGGGAAAATTTGTGGAATTTTTTGGGCCCGGAGCCGCCAACTTAAGCCTGGCTGACCGAGCCACCATTGCCAACATGGCCCCCGAATACGGCGCCACGTGCGGATTTTTCCCGGTGGATGACAAAACCCTCGACTACTTAAGGCTTACCGGCCGCAAAGAGGAACAAATCAATCTGGTTAAAACCTATTTGAAAGCCCAAGATCTATTTTGGACCCCTGCCTCGCCCCAGGCCGATTATTCGGATATTATCGAACTTGATCTGGGCACAATAAAGCCTTGTCTGGCAGGACCCAGCCGACCGCAAGATCGTGTCGAATTGAATCTTGTGGCCTCTTCCTTCAATGAAAAACTCTCCAGCCTTAAACCCAAGGAAACAGCTCCCAAGGCAGGGGATCAATCAGCCGTCACTCTTTCGGGGAAATCCCATATTCCCCAAAATGGGGATGTCGTCATTGCGGCAATCACAAGCTGTACGAACACATCCAACCCCTCTGTTTTGATTGCCGCCGGGCTTGTGGCCAAGAAAGCTGCCGAAAAGGGCCTGGTTTCTCAACCCTGGGTTAAAACAAGCTTGGCCCCCGGATCTCAGGTTGTCACCGAATATCTAAAAAAAGCCGGGCTTCTTTCTTCACTCGAAAAACTGGGGTTTCATGTGGTGGGCTATGGCTGCACCACCTGCATCGGGAACAGTGGCCCGCTTCTGCCCGTTGTCAGTGAGGTCTACCGTGAACGTGGCTTGGTCGCTTGTTCCGTATTAAGTGGTAATCGCAATTTTGAAGGGCGCGTCCATGCCGATGTGCGAGCCAATTACCTGGCAAGCCCTCCTCTTGTTGTGGCCTATGCCATCGCCGGTACAATCACCCGGGATCTTACCAAAGAAGCCATCGGTCAAGATAAGTCTGGTAAACCTATTTACTTAAAAGATATCTGGCCCACACAGGAGGAAATTATCCAAAGCATGGCTGCCTGTCTTTCTTCCAAATTATTTTCAAGTAAATATGAAAATGTGTACGCAGGAGATGCCCGCTGGCAGGGTCTTTCCTCCACCGGGGGCGCCACCTACAAGTGGGATCAAAAATCAACCTATGTGCAAGATCCGCCTTATTTTGTAAATATGTCCAAAAAACCTGTACCCAAAGGTTCTTTAGCAAAGGCCCGCATTCTTGCCATTTTTGGGGACAGCATCACGACCGACCACATATCCCCTGCCGGTTCCATCAAGGCATCCAGCCCTGCCGGACTTTATTTGCAAAAACACGGCATCAAACCGGCTGATTTCAATTCGTATGGTTCCCGCCGCGGAAATCATGAAGTGATGATGCGCGGAACTTTTGCCAATACACGGATTAAAAACTTGATGCTTGAAGGGATCGAAGGCGGCATGACCAAGCATGTTCCGACGGGAGAAACCATGCCCATTTTTGACGCGGCCATGAAATATCAGGGAGAAAAAACAGCCCTCGTTGTAATTGCCGGAAAAGAATATGGATCAGGCTCTTCCCGCGATTGGGCAGCCAAGGGGCCGGCCCTTCTGGGAGTACGCGCTGTGATCGCCGAATCTTATGAACGTATTCATCGCAGCAATCTTGTGGGAATGGGTGTGCTTCCCCTTCAATTTAAAAATGGGAACAATCATCAAGCCCTCAAGCTTACCGGGGATGAAATGATCAGCATAGAAAACCTGGATGCCTTAACCCCCTTGCAAACGGTCAAAGTCTCTGTGCAAAAACCAGACGGATCCCTTTTGTCTTTTGACACCACCTGTCGCATCGACACCCCCGTAGAACTTGAATACTACAAACACGGCGGGATTTTGAAATACGTCTTAAGGCAATTAGCGGGGAAATGAAGAACCCCGTGGCAAGCCACGGGGTATCAAGCTCGGCTCCGCCGAGCTATAGGTTTCAGATCAAATAATCTTAGCTGTTCTACGTTAGAA
>MGPH01000043.1 GCA_001797365.1 Deltaproteobacteria bacterium GWA2_45_12 | reverse complement strand
GTTTTCATGCCTCCTTATATCAAAAACCGGGGCTGTTGCCGATCATGAATTACTAAAAATGTTTCCCCGACAGGCTCCTAGGGGAAGTGATTCGGGATTTTCAGGTAGTTGCACTTCGACACTTATTTGCACTTCGTGATCGGCCGTTTGACGGGTCACCTCAAATGTATCATTTCCCTTACAATAGCGTTTCAGGCGTACGGAACGCTCTATCTGGGGAATAGTTTTCCCAAGGGATTTGCGCGCATGGTGGAAACCCACGGATTCAAAGGGGGGCCGACGATAGGAGGATGCCCACCACTGGAACTGGCCATCTTCTGCTTCTAAAGGACGTCCTGGAAGATCAAAAAAATCATCTCGATAATAATCTTGAGCAGCTCCAACAATTTCATGGGAGAAATCCCTAATTTTTTGGAGATTTCTAAAGACAACGGGAACCTGACGTATCCCCCTTTCCATACGAGCTGGGGCCATAACCCTCCCCGGCCTCATTGCAAAAAGGTTCAGCGTGGAGGGAGTTAGAAAACGGCCTCTTTCTAAACTTAAAACGGACATTGGACCGCTACTGCCAATATCTTTTCAAATTATCCAGAGGATTTTTTAATTGGGCATAGGGTTAAAAAAATGGTTGCCGGGCCATTGAAACGGAAAAATTATTGGATACCATCCGAAAATCGGACGGTTCCCTTCTTTCTCTATCATTTAACCTATTGATTTTACGTTGACATGATTTTGGCCCGGGGTTTGCAAAAGAAAATCCCGGGAGGAGATCACCGTTGACGTATTTACAAATTATAAATACACTAACCATTGAATTTGAATGGGATGAGATTAAAAATCAGATCAATATCCGAAAACATGGCCTAGATTTTAAGGATGTTTCAGAAATGTTCCATTATCCGATGTTGGTGCTAGCAGATACCCGGCAAGATTATGCGGAAGATCGTTGGATTGGAATTGGTTCTTTAAAAGACACCACCGTAGTTGTGATTTTTACCGAACCCAATGAGAAAAGGATACGAATCATTTCAGCCCGAAAGGCAACACGCTATGAAAAAGAAAAATACCAGGAAGAAATCGCAAACCAATTGGAAAAAGATTAAAGACCTCAAAGACAAGGACATCGACTTCTCCGACATTCCTCCTCTGGATAAGAATTTCTTTGCCAAAGCGGCATTGAGGCTGCCCCAAGCCAAATCCATCATGACCATTCGCCTGGATCCGGACGTTTTAGACTGGTTCAAAGCCCAAGGGCGAGGGTATCAGACGCGCATCAATTCGATTCTACGGATGTATATGGAATCGCAACGAAGCCATTTATAAATGTACGTAATTTATCAATTTATTTTGGTCAGCAGTACCCGGTCAAAAACATTATTGCGGCTTTAAGCCCCCACACTATCAGCTTAATTTCACTTGCACTCTGACAATCAAATACTCATAAGATTTTGAAATTATTTGTTTTTTATCATTAATGTTTAATGCGGGATATTGGCAAACTATTTGCTTTGGATATATGTGCCATTAAATTTGGGAGATATTTATGAATAAATTTATTTCAAACAACTTCAAAAACCTGCTCCTTGCCGGGCTTTTTATCACCCTTTCAAGTCAAGCCAATGCCTATTGCCTTGTTTCAAATGAAGATGGGGGCACCGTAGTAGAAAATGATTATGTGCCTACAGGAAATCCTGCAGACGCTGAAGATGAAAGTCTAAATTCGTTAACTTATCAAATCTCAACTCTTTATCATGATGGCCTTTGTTCAACGAGAAATGATGATCCTTTCGATTTCGGTCTTGGTTTAACCCAAGCTATCCTCTTTGCAACGCGTGAATTTGGATTTTTTGACGAAGATGCGGACCAAATAACTCTCAACCGACCTGTCGCTTTTAACAATCCAAACCAAAATATTGTCATTGGAAATTTTCCGATTCACAGACCACTTCCAGAATTTGCCTATCAATATCCTGCGGACTTTGATCCACGCGCCTGGGGAGAGGGACAGAATGCTCAGCTTCTTGATTATGGGATGGTCTATATAAATGCCGTGAGCAATTTCACACGCAAGGAAAACAAAATGCCATTTATATGCCATGAAGATACGAGTCCCATTGTCTTAAGAAACCTTGTTATTGAAACGATCGGGATTACGAGGGAAGAGTTTTTCTCGCAAGATGAAAGTTCTTGTTTGTTTGACGGGGGAGATGTTTTTATCTGTAATGGAAAAGTGAAGAGAATTGGCGGGGTTCCTGTCGATCCAAGGGTTGATGATGATTACTGCGGCCCCAACCCAAGAGTAGACAATGATGGGGACGGCTATTGTGAGTCAGCATTTAGATGCAGTGATGGGACCAATCCTGGAGATTGTAATGACAATCGAGCCGGTATTCGCCCTGGCCATAAAGAAATGTGTAACAATTTTACGGACGACAATTGTAACGGCATAATCAATGAAGGATGTTCGCTGAGAAAAGAGGCGAGTCGCCCCGCGTTTCGGTCCCTATGAAGGCAAGACAATCGTCACCGGACCATCATTAACCAGGCTTACCTTCATATCAGCCCCAAAAATACCTGAGGAAGTCTTCGGCCATTTCTTTTGGAACTCTTTTACAAATTGTTCATACAAAATCTTGGCCGGTTCCGGTTTCATGGCGTCAATAAAGGACGGGCGATTGCCACCTTTGCAATCGGCATAAAGAGTGAATTGGGGAACGAGCAATATTTCACCTTGAATGTCTTGGATGGAAATATTAATTGGCTTGGCCTGGTCAGCAAAAATCCTTAGCTTCAAAATTTTTTCGATGGTAGGAAAGATTTCTTCCAATGTGTCGCTATGCGTGAAGCCAACAAGAATGAGAAGTCCCTGCCCGACGGAGGCAATGGTTTTGCCATCAACAGTTACAGAGGCTAAAGCGACGCGTTGGATGACGAGTTTCATAAAAACCAATGTAAGGGCCCCGCGATGCGGGGCCCCTACCCTATGCACAAAAAAACAAACGGCATCCTGCTTATGATTATCGCCGCCCTTTTCTTTTCGGTGATGGGAGCCTTGACCAAGCATGCCACGGCGCGGCTTCCCTTCATGGAGGCCGTTTTTTTCAGAGCGTTTGTAAGCCTGGTGTTGATCACACCCTGGATGCTCACAAAAAAAATCCCCTTCATCGGTAAAAACAACAAAGTCCTTCTTGTCCGCAGTTTCTCAGGGTTTACTGCTTTGGCACTCAATTTCTACGTCCTTACCAAAATTACTTTGGCCGATACCTCCCTGCTTTCAAACACCTCAGTTCCCTTCGTGGCCCTGCTTTCAATCTTCCTTTTGGGGGAAGCCAAAAGTACTCCCTTGTTCATTTACATTTTTTGCGGCTTGATCGGCGCTACCCTCATTATCAAACCTTCCTTCCATGTGGCCAATGTTCCCGGTCTTTTGGGACTGACCTCGGGGCTTTTTGCGGCCATCGCCTACATCGGCATCAAAAAATTGCATCAAACGGAATCTTTTTTCACGATTGTTTTTTACTTCTCCTTTTTTTCAAGTCTTTTAGCCTTCATCATGATGATACCAAACTTCATTTGGCCGACATCCCTTGAATGGGTAAGCGTAATCGGCATCGGCCTGTGTGGCACCGTGGCCCAGTTGTGTATGACCTACTCTTATAAATTCATCGATGCCTCGGTCGTGAGCCCCTATTCCTATTTCGGGGTCATTTTTTCGGCCCTATGGGGTCTTTTGTTCTGGAAAGAAATCCCGGATCTCCTCTCCATTTTAGGGGCGCTTCTTATTATTAGCTGCGGCATCGGCATCATGAAAATGAAACCCCGTGAGATTACGGACCAATTGGAGTAAGGGCAATTCATGAATTGCCCATACTAAAATCATACGGACAATGCCTGCAACCCTTGTTGCAACAATACCCGCGCCGGAGATGATGTTCTTCAGTCAAAACCATTTTCCCGTCATCGTAATAAAAATCCTCCCCTTCTTGTAGGGACAACCCTAGGGTTGTCCCTACGGGGGCACAATCCTGCAATACCCGATTAAATTCCGTTAAATCACCCAGCAACCAATCCGGATTCTCCAGGGCCAGCATTTCCCGCGATGTCTGCCCCGTGCAAACCCCCACCGTTTTTGCCCCGGCCTGTTTCCCACAGCGGACATCATGGATAGTATCCCCAATCACAATGGTTTGGGCCTTGGGCCCGGCCAGTTTTTGCCCCCGCTTGACAGCCAAGCGTGTCAGTTCAAAACGACAATGAGAATCGCTTCCAAAGCCACCGAATGAAAAATAATCATTGAGTCCCGCTTTTTTTAATTTGTGTCGTGCCGAAATTTCATAATTGCCCGTGGCCAAACCCAGAATGGCATGGGGGATGCGGGATAAAATCTTGATGGTCTCCACAGCTTTGGGCATTAAACGAAAGCGATGCGCTTTTAAAATTTCTTCCCCCATCAGTTCATTGTAGCGATCCGAGATTTTTTTTAACTCTGCTTTGCCCGGTTTTTTGCCGAAACGATTGGCAAATAGCTCTTCAATAATGGCATCATCGGTTCGACCGTCTGGGTGGATATTTTCCCAAATATATTTCTCCCCATAAAATTCCTCAAATAAACGATCGAAAACAGCCTGCCCTGCCCCGCCGGTGAGCAGAAGAGTGCCATCTATGTCCCATAAAAAAACTATTTTGGAATTATGAATCATCAGGTAGCCTTGGTGGTGAACCTCGTGTTCGCCCATATCGAGCGCGAACACGAGGTTCGCCCTTACATACATATGAAATTCTTTATCACAGGCGCAACCGGTTTTATTGGAAGCCATCTCTGTCACCGGCTTGTTCAAGAGGGGCATGAAGTAAGCGTTCTTGTGCGTTCCAAAAAAAAATTGGGGCGCCTCCCCCAAAATATATCCCTTTTTGAAGGGGATTTATCCTTTTTTAAGAAGGAACAAAAAATTCCCGAACACGATGTGTTTGTCCATTTGGCCGGAACCATCACCGCCAACAAAACAAGTGATTACAACCGCATTAATTACGAGTGCGTTGTCGATATTGTCAATTTTTTACACCATCAGGACTGGAAACCCCGACAATTTCTCTTTGCTTCGTCATTGGCTGCCTGTGGCCCCAATAGGTCAAAAAAACCCTTGGACGAAACCGACCCATGCCAACCCATTGATCCCTATGGCCGGTCCAAATTAAAAGCCGAACATTTTTTGGAAAAAAATACCCGTTTCCCAACCACCACCTTCAGGCCCTGTGCCGTTCTTGGCGAGGGCGACGAGGCCAGCCTCACCCTTTTTAAAATGGCTTCCAAAGGATTTGGTTTTGGTGTGTGGAAGCATGAGCTCCATTTTAGCTTTATTAATGTACATGACTTGGTCCAAGCCCTTGTGGCCATGGCTCATGATAAAAGAAAAGGATCAAAAATTTATTTTGTCAGCCACCCCAAACCAACTAGCGACAGGGAACTTTGGAAACTTATGGAGAGTATTTTTCATAACAAGATTCATGTCATGGCCTTTCCAAAATTTATCTTGTTTGCCCTGATGGTGGCTGGAAGCGCCCTCTCACGCGTTTTTCCTTTTTTTAAAAATCAATTGGATATCAAGCAATACAAACAGATCACCGCGCCCAGTTTTGTGTGTTCTAGCAATGCCCTTCAAAAGAATTTGGGATGGACGCCTCAATTTGATTTACAAATAACTCTTCAAAAGGCGTATGAGGGGTATAAGAAATTGGGGTGGATTTAAGGGCATGTCCAATTATTTTATGAATACATTTGCTAAAATGATCACTGAAAATCAATCGATCGATTCTATCGGCGCTTATCTGGATTCTCTTTCTCCCGCAGATCGTTTACGCGAAGTGCAATCCTTTCCCGGCAAACTCATGCTGCTTTTATTTCAAAAGGCCAAAACAGTTAGTTTGCAGGAAATGGCCCCCTTCACTTCTGAACCTTTAAAGGAAATTATTTTTCATGGGAAAAATTCCCTGCCCGCTTTTTTCCTTTTTCAAAAAAGGATGTGCCGCTCCCCGGACGGAAATTCTGTTTGGGGTTATAATCATCAACCCCTTCAAAAACTAACCGGCCCCGGTTATTTTGTGGTCAGTGAAAATACGGATCGTCCCGGGGAAGTCATGATCGATTACACCAAAATCCCTTACCAAGCGCCGCTTGGCTGGCCAAAATTGAAAGCCAATACAACAGGAATCACCTATCTTGTTTACGGGAACATGAAAGACTTTATGAAAAAAGTTTCAAAAAATATTTTTATTGGAGAAGCAACGAAGAAATCAAAGAAAATTGGCCAGTATTTTTTATTATGCCGGCAGGGTCCCTGAGCGTAGTCGAAGGGCCCATAGGTTCCCTCGTGGGCCACACTACTCTTTAGACTCCAGTCAAATAAGCCGTAACCCCCATCCTGACAAACATCACGGCAATCGCTGCCAAAAAAAGAGCCACAATTTTGGAAAATGCGCGCATTCCCGCAATGCCGATAATTTTTTCAATCCATGGAGCTCGGTTAAATAAAACAAAATTAAGAACCAAGTTAGTTACCAAAGACAATAATACGATGGTTACTGAAAATTCACGGGATAACATCAAAAGAGTGGTCAATGCGGCCGGCCCCACAATAAGGGGAATGCCGATGGGGACCACCCCCACCGTTGAATCAAGCACCAAAACCTCACGCCCTGTTTGCAGTAAATCCCGAATGGCAAACACCACTAAAATAAGCCCTCCGGCAATTTGAAAATCAGCTAATGAAATCCCCAAAACCTTGAAAACAGCCTGGCCCCCAAACAAAAACAGGATGCTTACAACAAAGGCTGTCACCATGGAATGACGAAGAACGCGCGATCTTTCCTGGGGAGAAAGGCCTTGAGTAAGACCCAGAAACATGGGCATCACCCCCGGAGGATCAAGGGCGACAAAAAGGGGAATAAAACAAAGAAGAAAGGATTCCATATTTTTACCGTAGGGACCCCCACGAGGTCCCTACAAGAATCACGTCATCCTATTTTTATTGGAACCAGAACATATTGTCCACGAATCAAGAATTTCCATTCTTGCAACCCAAGCCTTAATTCTTCTTTGACCCGTTTCATCTCATGTTGAAGATGCACTACCCGTTCATGGACCAAATCGATCCTGTCCTGTTTCATCTGCTGGTATTCGGCTTTAAGTTCGATGAACCTTTCCTGGGCTTTTAAAATTTTGTTCCGTGTCCGCAAAACAAACGCCTGCCATTCTTCACGATATTTGGCCTGACGCTCCCATTTTTTCTGCAAACGCATTTCGTCCATGGCAAGCCGGGTCGCCAAAATTCTAAGGGAATTGACCTTTTTTAAATTAAAAGCCCACCCCATTTTTGAAAGCCCCCAAATAAGCCACTTGCCTGGATCAAAATCGAAAAAACGAACGCCGTTTCTGTAATCACCCTCAAAGGCATGGTGAAAATTATGATATCCTTCTCCATAGGTAAAAAATGAAATAAACGTGCTATCACGGGCTGTGTTCTTGTCGCTGTAGGGTTGTTTCCCAAAAAAATGGCAGTATGAATTGATGAAAAAAGTGAAATGGTGATTTAGAACAAGGCGCACAAAACCAGCAATAAAAAGCCCTCCAAAAAAATCCCCCCATATTAAAGCAACAAAAGCTGGCATAAAAATCCCAACCATGGCCGCCAAGGGAATGTAAAACCTGTCTTGGAACAAAACCCATTTATCGTTTTTCAAATCAGGGATGTTCGATTCATCGGATTGGTCGGCTTTAAGCACCACCCAACCCACATGGGCATACCAAAAACCTCTTTTGATGTTGTAGGGGTCACCCTCTTGATCCACAAAACGGTGATGCTTGCGATGGGCACAACACCATTCCCTTGCCGAGCCCTCAAAGGCCGCCCCTCCAAATAAGAGATACATTAATTTGACAAACCACGTTGTCTTATAACTGCGATGGGAAAAAAGACGATGGTAACCGGCTGTTATTCCCAGCCCTGTTAAAAACATCATCACCACAGTCCAGACAAGGGTTTCCGGGAAAAATCCGTTATTTTTAAGTGTCCAGATTGTTCCCACGATCGCCACAACGGGGGTTAAGGTGATAAACAGGAAATTGGCCCATTCGATTCTAGGGGCTCGCGTCGCCCCCTCCATCGGCAAAGCCGCTGGAGCCTCCCCCTCAGCGCCGCTGTGCGGCTTGTTGGGTTGGGATTCATACCATTGATTTTTAGAGAGTAATTTTTTCATAATTTAGTTCTTTGCATGGTCATTGGCATTCGATGCGGCAAATTCCGCTTCAAACACAGGATGCCAGCTTACCACACAATCTAGTCCGCCAACACCCACTGGTAGCGGGCTGCGTCATTTTTTATTTAAGACCGATTGTTTTTGAGAAGGGTTTAAGGCCGCGTACAAAAGACGCCCCACTTTGAATTTATAGGCATAGGACACAGTATCGTTGACGATAAGTACAAAACGCGCATATCCCCCTTGCTCTAATGGCATATAGCCTGCAAGAGTACTAACACCATTTAAGGTTCCTGTCTTGGCCATAAATAGCCCATCTTCTTTTTTAGGAAAAAGCTCCTTATAAGGATCAAGATATCTCAGAAGCACGACCATTTCATAAGGAGTCACTTCGTTTTTTCGTGAAAGACCGGAAGCCTCGGCAATAAAAAAATCTTTCCATCCAAGTTCTTTGCCCAAAAACTCAGACAAGGCCATCACTCCCTTTTCCATGGTGGCAGGGGCCCCGCATTTTTTGGCCCCCAGCACCAGAAAAATCTGGTTTGTTGTAATATTGGTGGAATATTTAAGAAGTCCCTTCAATATTTCCTCCAAATTTTTGGAGGATTTA
Source organism: Deltaproteobacteria bacterium GWA2_45_12 (assembly GCA_001797365.1). Classification (NCBI taxonomy): domain Bacteria; class Deltaproteobacteria; species Deltaproteobacteria bacterium GWA2_45_12. The sequence goes on along the minus strand of MGPH01000043.1, from coordinate 11,259 downwards.
TGTTCATACAAAAGATTGGCCGTATCCGGAACCGTTTCAAGGGCAACAGGGCCGGTTACTAAAACGCCCTTCTGTTTTAAAAATGCCTGTAATAATTCTCCCACATATAAGGTGGCCTCCGATTTGATACCTCCCAGATTGATGCGATGGGACCCTGCTTTCAAACGGGCCGCCTTTTTATAAGCAAGCGGAGTCAAAGGCGTGTGAGCTTCTCCGGGAGTAAGGGTGCCATTTTTGTATTTTCTGACAGCAATGGTGTTGAAATTGGCATACAGCGCATTATTGGTGGCATCGTAGGGGTTATCAGAATGGGCCCCCCCATCAATGACAATGCTTTTGTCAAAATAACCATCATCCAAATATAAACCTTTAATTTCCCTAACTCCCTTTTCATGAAGAGTCCCAGCAATTTGCTCAAGTTCCTCTGAAGTAAGCAGAGGGTCCCCATACCCTTTGACAAAAAGTTTTTCATCCTTGGTGATAAAAAAATCCGTTTGAAACCTGAAATCGGGTCCCAATTCTTTAAGGGCAAACGCTACCGTGGCCAATTTTAGAATGGATGCCGGAATAAAATGCTCGTTTTCACGATGGGCAAAAAGTGGTTTTTCCGCTTCTGTTTCCACGTAAGCACCGCCATTTTTCAGAGCCAGCACCAACTCATGATGCCATAAGGGGGACGTAGATGGCACAGCACCGGCTTGATAGGCGATGGCCAAAGAACTCACAAGCAGGCAGGTCGTGAATAAAAAAAGAATTTGTTTACTCATAAGATAAATGATTTAACCAAAAAAGATTATGAGCCCAAGCAAAAAATCCATTCATGAAATAATTTCTTTGTTTCATCCAAAAGATTCATTGGGCGTTCCCTTGGCCACAGGCCAACCCCTGGCCCTTTTGCAGGCTCTTTCGGATAAACAAGACTGGGAAGATTTGCATATTACCACCGGACTTTTGGGATTTCCCTTTCCTATTCTCACTCATCCCAAGGTGCGTGTCACTAGCGGTTATTACGGGCCCATCGAACGGTTCCTTAATGATCAGGGGGCGCAGATGGAATATCTGCCTGCCAGTTTCACAGGCATTGAAACCTTTGCCCTCAAAAAACCGGCGCGCGTTGTCGCAACAACCCTTTCAGAACCCGACAAGGACGGTTTTTGCACTTTTGGCACGCATGGAGCGGCCATCTACAGGCCTTTTTGCGCCGCATCCCGCGATCCAAGCCGGATAGCCATTGCCGAGATTAATCCCAACATGCCTGTAATTTATGGGTTGGATGAATATGGCGACAATAAAATCCACATCACTGAACTAGAACATGTTTTTGAAAGCAACCAGTCCCAACTGGAACTTTCCTCCCTTGGAGAAATCACCGCTGAAGAAATAAAAATCGGCGAAAATGTTCTTAACCTTGTTGAGGATGGAGCTACACTTCAATTTGGAATTGGCCGTATCCCCGACTATGTTGCAGAAAAATTGGCCCAAAGCTCCATGGGAAATTTTGGAATTCATTCCGAACTTGTTTCCGATGGATGGTTAAAAATGGTGGAAGCCGGAAAAATTTCAAACACGAACAAGGGGGTGTTTCCCAAACAAAGCATTTTTACCTTCGCCTTCGGTTCAAAAAAACTTTACGATTTTTTGGATGAACGAAAGGGACAAAACAACCGTTCCGCTGTATGCTTGCCTGTAAGCATTGTCAATGATCCCCACTTGATTGCCAAAAACAAGAACATGACCAGCATCAACTCTGGATTGATGATCGACTTTGCTGGCCAAGTCTGTTCAGAAGCCATTGGGTTGAAACAATACAGCGGTGCGGGAGGGCAAATGAGTTTTGTCCAGGGCGCCTATGATGCCGAAAACGGAAAAACAATTTTGTGCATCAAATCAACCGCCACGGTGAATGGGAAATTGGTTTCAAACATTGTTCCCACACTTCCTCTAGGCAGCCTCATCTCAACCCCACGCTATTTAATCCAATACATCGTCACCGAATACGGCATTGCCAATCTCTACGGCGTTTCGGATGAAAAACGCGCTGAATTACTCATCCCGTTGGCCCATCCCCAGTTTCGTGAAGAGTTAAAAAAGCAGTATGCAGAGATGAAGCAGATTTATTATAAAAATTAATAAATCAATATCAACTCATCTTCTGAGGTTTTTTATGGATCCAAAACTTAAATCAATTGTTAAAGAACTCGGCATCCCCCAAATCAAGCGGCATATTTTCTTATGCTGTGACCAAACCAAACCCAAGTGTTGTGACAAAGGGGAAAGTTTAAAGGCATGGGAATATTTAAAAAAACGTTTAGATGATTTGAAATTGACAGGCGCCGGTGGTATTTTTCGCACCAAGGCTAATTGCCTGCGGGTTTGTGAAAAAGGGCCTATTGCCGTTATCTATCCAGAGGGTGTATGGTATCATAGTTGTACTCCTGATGTTTTAGAACAAATCATTCAGGAACATCTCATTTGTGGCAGGCTTGTAAGCCAATATCTGATTCATCCATGTTCTTAATCCTGTTCTTTCCATTGAAATGGGAATGATTTTTTTGATGACCATCAATGGTATGAACCCCAAGGCAAGCCTTGGACCCAAGATTCTCCGCCTAAGGCGGAGGGTTTTGACCCAGCAAGGCGCGTCCCCGAAGCCAACGAGCGTAGGGAATAACAAGGAAATTTTTCCCTGATTGATGAGGAAATATCTATGTCCTTCTCCTATGGCATTATTGGCAATTGCAAGACAGCAGCCCTGATCAGCAGGGATGGCAGCATCGACTGGCTATGCATGCCGCGTTTTGACAGTCATTCCACCTTTGCAGCGCTTTTAGACTCCCAAAAAGGCGGGAAATTCCAGATAGCGACCCCAAGCTCACCACAAATCATCCAAACCTATCTTCCTGAAACAAACATCCTGCAAACCGAATTTGATCAAGGAGAGCATGCTTTTGCCATTATTGACTTCATGCCCCGTTTTCGCTCGGGCCAGGGTTACTGCAAACCCCTAGAAATCCATCGCATCCTCAAACCCTTGCGCGGCAAACCCACCTTCCGTGTTTTATTTGAACCAAAACTGGACTACGCTCGAGGGGAAACAACGATCACAGCCTACGAAAACCTCATCACGGCCCACAAGGGGTTTGAAACCTTGTTTTTGTATTCCAGCCTGCCCACAAAAAAAATCATTTCCGGTGAAATAATGGTGCTGGATAAAGAGGAATACCTCCTTCTTTCCTATCACGAAAAAATGGACGCCCCCAACTTTTCGTACAGCCATGAAATGATGACCAAAACCAAGGAATACTGGGAAGGCTGGTCCCGTCATTGCCACCTGCCCACCATAGGGACCAACATGGTCTTACGTTCAGCGCTCACGCTTAAAATGCTCACCTATGAGGACACCGGAGCCATCCTCGCCGCAGTCACAACTTCGTTGCCTGAAATCATGGGGGAGTCGCGCAATTGGGATTACCGTTACTGCTGGCTTCGCGATTCGTCCTTGATCATCGAATCACTCAAAAGCATAGGGCATTTTGAAGAGGCTGGGGGCTTCATCCGTTTCCTTCTCCACCTTTTTGAAAACAAACAGACAAAAATACAAATACTTTATGGCATTGATGGAAGAACCCACTTAGATGAGCAGATACTCGATCATCTTTGTGGATACAAAAACTCATCCCCCGTGCGCATTGGCAACAACGCCTGGCTCACCAACCAAAACGACATCTTTGGCGAAATCATCTACGCCATTTACCTTTACTACGGTCATTACCAATTCGAAAAAATGCCGGAGGAAGTGTGGTCGTTGGTCAAGTTTTTGGTGGGAACCATCGCCATCCAATGGCAAAACGAGGACGCCGGAATTTGGGAATATCGTAATCAAAAAAAACATTTTACTTTTTCAAAGGTCCTTTCATGGGTGGCCCTCGACCGTGGCGTCAAAATCGCCAATCAACTGGGAAAAATCCATATGGCCAAGCTTTGGGACCCCATCGCCCAGGAAATCAAGAAAGACATCCAAGAAAAGGGATGGAACCCAGAAATAGGTTCTTATACTCAATTTTACGGCTCACGAGACCTCGATGCCAGCCTGCTTCTCATGAGGCATTACGGGTTCCTTCAAAAAACGGATCCGCAGTGGCTGGGATTGGTAAGGGCGTGCGAAAAAAAACTGATGAAAAACGGATTCACCCTGCGCTACACGCATGATGACGACTTCGGCACGCCAAAAAACGCCTTCATCGTTGCAAGCCTTTGGATGGCCAAAGCCTTTCATTCCATCGGCGAAAAAGAGAAAGCCCTCTCCATTTTCGAGAAAATAACCACTTATGCCAATCATCTGGGTTTGCTCTCAGAATGTATTGACGTCGAATCGGGCGAATTGATCGGAAACTTCCCCCAAGCTTATTCGCATTTAGCCATCATCAGCACGGCAAATTACTTGTCACAGCCATCAATGGTATGAACCCCAGAGCAAACCCCGGACCCAAGATTCTCCGCCTAAGGCGAAGGGCTTTGACTCGGCAAGGCGCGCTTCCTACGCCAACGAGCGTAGGGGATAAAGCACCTTATTGCCGAGGGTTCCTCGGAACCATTCGCAAAACAGAAGGGATCACAATGCCCTCTTCTTCATACCGTTTGTGAAGTTTCTTGATGAATTCATGTCGGATCAAATATTGATCCACAAATTCCCGACCGCGCAGGATGACTGTGAACTCAATGCCCGCTTCCCCAAAAGCCCCATAACGAATAAACGGCTCAAAATCAGGTAAGCCACCGGGTACTGCCTTCATGATATCCCTTGCCACTTCGGTGGTGATCGTTTCAACTTTTTCCAAATCGCTTGAATAGTCTACGCGCACATTCACCAAAACAGCCAATTCCCGTTTGGGAAAATAGTAATTGGTCATAATACTGGAGGCGAATTTGGAGTTGGGAATGATGATGGTGCTGTTGGAAAGCTGTTGCAAGCGCACGCTTCTCCAGCCAATGGATTGCACATGGCCTTCTTCCCCGGATTCAAGGCGCACATAATCTCCCACGCGGATGGGTTTGTCGGCCACAAGATAAAAACCGGCAAAAAAACTGGCAAGGGTTTCTTGAAGGGCCAAAGCAATGGCAAGGCTCCCCACTCCCAGAGAGGCGATAAAAGGAGTAATGGAAATACCCGCCGTATCCAAAAAAATGAGGATGAAAAAAGTATAAATGAGGCCAGAAATACCCACTCGCGTGATGCCGGTATAGGTTCTTAATGAATCTTTCTTAACTAAAAAAAGCTGTAACACGAATAGGAGCAATTTTTGAACAAAAAGGGCAAAACCCAAAACGGTAAAGAACTTGGAGGAAAAAACAGTGAATTTCTCTGCCTGGTTAGATAATTTAAAGAGAACCGGAAGTAGCGCAACAGCTAAAGAAATCAAAAAGAAGATGACAGGAAACCGCAAAGCATCGACAAAAACATTGTCCCAATAATTGGAAGTCTTATCCGCATATTTTTTCATGAAGTGGAAAGCAATTCGCTGCAAGGTGAAAATTAGGATAAAGAAGGCAAAAAAGAGAAGGATGGCCTCCCATCGTGGAATAGATGCAAGCCAGTCACTTAACTTATTATTCATAACATCACCCCGTGTTGGCAAGGGATCGAATTTGAGTCGAAGGATCAACCGCGGCTAAATCTTCCAGAAGGCTCAGGACTTCGGTATGGTTGGCCAAATTAAACGAGGCAAATGTCGGAACCCGGCCAACCCTTATGGAATAAGAAGAAATCGGCAGGGCCTTGAATAATTCCTCATCGGTGTAGTCATCGCCTATGGCCAGGATGAAATCATGTTTCTCCTCAACAAACTGTAAGGCCGCCATGCCCTTGGAAACTCCCGCATTCCGTATTTCAATCACTTTGTGCCCGATTAAAACTTGCAAATCGATGGTGGCTGTCAAGTGTACCAAATTATCCAATAGCTCCTTATTCCGGATGGAAGCCAGTTCTGCATGGGCTCCGCGGTAGTGCCATGCCAGTGAAAATTCTTTTTCCTCCACAAAAGCACCGGGAAGGCGGGCTGAAGCCATTTGCAGGATGGGCAGGATCTGGGCTTTCCAATCATTGCGCAGTGGTTTGATTTGTTGCCAGGACTCTCCCTGTTTTTTGGTCCATGTGCCATGCTCAGCCACAAAATTAAGCGGAAGTTTTCCAAACCATGATTCCATAGTTTGACGATCCCTTCCGCTAATGATCACCACTTTCGTTTCAGGTTTTGTAGACAAGCGCTCCAAAATGGAGAGTAAATCCTTGCTGGGCTTGGATTGGGAAGGAATCCTATTAAAGGGAACCATGGTGCCATCATAATCAAAAAATAGGAGCCTGTGCCGCGCTACCTGGAACTTTGAAACAAGATGCTTAATCGACAAGGGCCCCAGCATTTTGGCATTAAACTCGATTTGTTCCTTATGTACCTCATCTAGTTTTTGCAGGAAATCATCCGCCCATCGGATGACATTATATTGCTTTAGCCTGGCCTGCATGGAAAGCATGCGCGATTTTTGTTCTTGGGCCGGCATTTCCAGAGCAACCGGGAGAGCTGCTGCAATTTCAGCATGAATATTGGGGTTGATCGTTACAGCTTCGCCCAACTCATGGGCGGATCCGGCCATTTCGCTTAAAATGAGCACCCCATCCTGGTTCTGTCGACTTGCAACATATTCCTTAGCCACCAGGTTCATGCCATCACGCAAAGGGGTAACAAGGGCCACATCACTTAGCGAATAAAGGGCCACCAGAGTCTCGAAATCAACAAAACGATACTGATAATTAATGGGGTTCCATGCCATTTGCCCGAATTTTCCGTTAATCAATCCAATGGTCTGATCAATCTGGTCTTTCATGTGCTGGTATTGATCTACGGCAATCCGTGAAGGAACAAGGATGAGAAGAAGAACCGTTTTCCCCCGCCATTGGGGACAGTCTTCCAAAAATTTTTCAAACCCCTTTAATCGCTGAAAAATTCCCTTGGTATAATCCAAGCGGTCAATCGAAAGGACGATTTTTTCAACACCGAGGGTGTGGCGTATTTTTTTCGCCTCTTCAATGACTCCCGCACTTTTAGCCGCTTCGTAATAGCGCTGGTAATCAATTCCCATGGGAAATGTGTCGACAAGGACCAGACGGTCTTCAAGCACAAGCTTGCCCATGTTATGGTCCAAACCCAAAATCCTCAAACAGCAACGAATAAAATATTGTGTATAATCATAAGTATGAAAACCGACCAGGTCAGCGCCTAAAATTCCATTCAGAATTTTCACGCACCATGTTTTTGGAAGCAACCGGAACATTTCAAAAGAGGGAAATGGAATGTGCAGAAAAAATCCTATTTTTAAGGAGGGTTTTTTCTTCTTAAGCATGAGGGGAAGGCAAAAAAGATGATAATCATGCACCCAGACAATGTCATCGTCTTTGGCCACTTGAAGTACCGCTTCGCAAAAAGCCTCATTTACTGCATTGTAGTCGTTCCAAAGATCCTCTTCCAAGGCAGTCAGGCTGGGAAAATAATGAAAGAGGGGCCAGATAATCTTGTTGCAAAAACCATTGTAGAAACGATCCATCAACTGCTGACTCACCCACACGGGGTGGGCATGGCACTCATCATGAAGACGTTTTGAAATCTCCTCCTTCTGGCAAGCATCCACATCCAGCCCGGGGGAACCCACCCAAATGTAATTTTCAACTTTAGAGAGAGCCTGCGGAAGAGATTCTAAAAAAGAACTAAGCCCCGAAACCAAACCACCGGCGCTTTTTTGGAAGTGTAGTTGGCCTTCGGCTTGGATCATTGTCATCGGCAAACGATTGGATACGATCAATAACCTCATGGGTGTCCCTTCAATTTGATTTTTTTAAACTTAATTTTTTTTAAACTTATTTAATACCGGCATCAATCGGGGAATCCCCCAATAGAAGAAAAAAAGCAGTGTGGGGCATTCCCCCATCCAAAAATCCTGTGAGCCCTTATTGTATCCTCTTTTTCTTCTGATACGTTTTGTAGCGAAATGATCTTTCGATATCATAAAAATCTAAAGTCCCTTTTGTCATTGGGAGAGAGCTCTCAATGATTGAGAGGTTCTTTTTTAAAAAATGTTTTCCGTTGCGTCTTATAAACCAAGGCACTTCAACTTAAGCGGGTTAGAGGGAATCTCCGACAAAACCCTGGAAATGCATTTTGAACTTTACGAAGGGTATGTCCAGCAAACCAATAACCTGACAGAAAAAATTGCCGGCTTTTTTAAAGAAGGGCAGGTCGACTGGGACAAGGTCTTGGATTACTCGGAGCTAAAAAGGAGATTGGGTTTTGAATATAATGGAATGATTCTGCATGAATACTATTTTGAAAACCTCAAAAAAGAGGGGAATGGCATGCCGTCTCCCCAATCCCTCTTTTCCCAAAAGGTGACGGGCAGTTTTCAAACTTATGAGGCATGGAAAAATGATTTCATCGCTGTGGGGAAGATGCGTGGGGTGGGATGGGCCATTTGTTATCTTAATCCCGCCAATGGGCAATTATCCAACCATTGGATCACCCTTCATGAAGTCGGGAATGTGGCCGGATTTACCCCCATCCTGGTCATGGATGTATGGGAGCATGCCTTTTTGCTCGACTACCCACCCTCAGAGCGAGCCAAATACATCGAAGCTTTTTTCTCCAACATTAATTGGGATGCAGTTGATAAACGACTAAATCCTTAAACTTACCTGGAAAGGGGGTGAAGTAAAAATGCAAAAAAGAAAAAAACAAAAAGGCATACATAAACGCCAGACCAAGCAGAATCCAAAACGGCAAAATAAGGCTCAAAATAAGGAAAGCGCATTTCACTTAAAAGAAGACGAAAATGAGGAAAAAAACGAATTGTAGCTTCCCATTTGAAGCTCTCTTATGAGATGGGGCTAAAAGAAATCAATTTTAGCCCCATTTTTTTATCCTTCGACAAAAAATTGGGGGAAACCCCCATCTTAAAATCCTGTCTCCCCCGATTGTCCAGCTTGGGACCATCCTATAAGTTTTGAGTGTTTTTTCTTAAGGAAAGGAGCCTTTATGCTTTATTGGTCCCTCACATTCTTTGTTGTCGCCATCATAGCGGCGTTGTTTGGATTCACAAGCATCGCAGCCAGCGCCAGTTCGATTGCGCGATTCTTGTTTTTAATCTTCATCATCCTTTTCCTTCTGTCGCTGATCATACCGAGGTTCCGCAGACCCCCTGTGTAAGATTGGTGGGGGAACCCCCGAGTTAAAAATCCTATTTGCCCCGATTTTGGGGAAAAAGGATTTTTGGTAGTAAATTAATCAAACTTAACCAGGAGAAAAAAATGGAAACAAAAAATGAACAACAAAACAATAAACAAAAAAAACAACCGGACACTGAATTCCAAAAAGATGTCCAACAAGGCAGAGAAAGGATGGATACAGAGGGACCCAACCCCACACAGAACAAACAAGGTGAGCAAAATACCTTAAAGAAAAAACCGGAAAAGGAACACAGAATTTAGAAAATAAATACGGCAATATAAAATCAAAGGAGGTTTTTAGGAATTGGGAACAAATAGAAGGAAATTGGAAACAATTTCGCGGCAAGGTGAAGGAAAAATGGGGGCAATTAACCGATGATGAATTGGATGTCATTGCGGGGAAAAAAGATGTGCTCGTGGGGAAAATTCAGAAAAAATATGGAATTGAAAAGGAGGAAGCCGAAGAACAATTAAAGGATTTTGAACGCAATTTACATTGATTTCTCATCTCCCTTTCTCCCCCTCTCATAAACCAAAGGGCCTTTGGCAATATCCCCTATTCGCTAAAGGCCCTTTTTTCAACTACATGCCATTCCCGCACACAATTCCTTGAACCTCTCTTAACTATTCACTATACAGATTCAAGGGAAGGGTGCTCGAGTGGTTGAAGAGGCTTGACTCGAAATCAAGTGTACCCGCAAGGGTACCGTGGGTTCGAATCCCACCCCTTCCGCAAAAAAACAATAAAGAGGCAATTTTTTCCTTATCAAAGAGAGAATTTGCCTTTATTTTGACAAAATAAAAGGGCTTTAAAATATAACTACTTGTAAATATTCTGTTTTTCTGTCCATTCCTTGGCACTTGGATTGCTGCCCCTAACTCTTGTGAAAAAAGGTTGGTCCATCGGCATTGTACTTTTGGTTCTTAGTTGGGCCTGGGGTGCCACAGCCCAAGTTCGACCTTCTACTCCTGTACCAACAAAAGCTACTGTTGCGCCACGGGCTACAACACCGGCTCGTCAACCCCCCAGCAATAAGATCACTCCCGCTCAAAATAAAATAGTGAAGTCAAAACTATCTCAGCCTAGCGTAACACCCGCAAAGAAAAGTCCGACAATTTCAAAAAAACAAACAAAACCAGTAACCAAACCAACACAGATTGCAGCAAAAGAGGTCCCTTTGGAGGCGCTTTTTCTCAGCCATTGGCAACCGGTTCGAAATGAAAAAATATTGGAGGTGTTGGGGAAAATGGGTGTTGGGAAATGGGTTCCGGCACCGCGAGGAATGTACCCATTACGATTTGTTCAAGACGAAATTCAACAATTTGAGGAAAAGCGAGGAAAAATAGACAGCGAATCAAAAAGGAAAGAACTGCAAGAGAAGATAAAACCATATTTAGCCCGCTTGAAGGAACTGAAAGGAAAAGAGGTCAATGATTGGGCAAAAAGGTGTGGCTATGAAGAGGTGATTGAAGAATTATTGCCCACCGAAGTGAGAAATTCAGAAAATTATAAAAAACTCAATCTAAAGAAATCTTATATTTTTGAAGATGCGATGGAAAATTTTATCAATGTGCTTGCGTTTCACGACGGAAATGTTTGGTCCAGAAGTTTTGCAAAATTAGAAGAAGAACCGGGAAAAAACACACGCGATAAAAATGAAAAAGTAATGGTGTTTAGTGCAAAACAGCCCTTCGTCGATTTTTCTTATGTGCTCAGAAAAAGTTTTGAGAGCCAAAAGTGTTTGGGTGGAGGAGAAGAAAAATAAGGGTCTATGAAAAATTCCAGGTCCAACCTTATTTCAATATTTTTTATTGTGATGGGATTTATTTTCACAGGATGCCCTCCACCTGTACGTGTGGTTGATAATGGGAATGAATTTGTCGCCTACAGTGGGGCCCCACGGGCTTACGCCCGTGGCACCAAAGACACCGGAATGAAGAACCCCGTGGCAAGCCACGGGGTATCAAGCTCGGCTCCGCCGAGCTATAGG